>JAISFM010000243.1 GCA_031263605.1 Clostridiales bacterium
AAAACTTTTTGCAAAAAGTTTTCCCGCACCCTTTCAAAAACCTTCGCGCTATTTTCTATCGTGAGCCGAACGTCGTTTTTATTGTCATTAGATTTGTTGCGGGAAACCCGCCGGGCGGCGCGGCAATCTCAACCGAACAGAGGCGTCCCCGCGCCCTAACCCTCGACCTTAATTGTGCATTGTGAATTGTGAATTGTGCATTGCGCATTGCCCTCATCAGTCCCTATTAAAGCCGCACTTCCCTTTCAGCACCCTGAACAGCCGCTTTTCCCCCTCGCCGATTTTTTCGCGGCTGTAACCGCGTTCCCGCAAGCCTTCGTCCGACATTCTGTCCAAAGCGTCGAAAAACTCGATGCCGGTGGCGTACAGGTCGAAATCGAAATTCCGGTCCAGTTCCCGCAGCAGCAGCCCCTCGGCCTCGTTGTAATCCCGCGCCGCCAGCAGCGACCAAATCAAAATGCCGGCCTCCCGAGCGGAAGCCGTGTACTCGACGACGGCCTCGTGCCCTTCCTGTTTGCGGAAAAGGAGTTTGGCTAAGACCTCGCCGGAGCCGCGTACGATTTGTTGTATTACGTCCAAAATAAAGCCCTCGATAGTATTTCTGTATCCGTCCTACCTATTGTACACGATTTGCGGCAAAAAAGCAAAAAGTTTTCCCGTAATTCCTTGTCACCCGCGCATTTTTATGTTATACTACTTATTAGGGTTATTGTGAAACCTCTGTCAGGCTTGTTTCCAAACCTTGCCGTTAACAAGGAAACAAGCCCGATAAAAGTTTTTGAAAGAGGCGCGGGAAAAACTTTTCTCAAATAGTTGCCGAAAGTTTTTGAAAGGGGCGCGGGGGAAACTCGAAGTGGATACTTCTTTTTACAAAAAGTTTCCCCCGCGCAATCCCCCCTCCTCCCCTACCCCTCCCCTCGCCCCGCCCCCGCACCTTAAACCCAACAAAAACATTATGAAAAATTTGTGGAATAAAATACGGAACTCGCTGTTTTCCGAGGAGTTGTCCTTGGACGCGCGCCTGTTCAACATGACCTTTACAATCGGATTCATCGGCTGCTTCGCGGCGGCCGTAACCCGCGCGCTCATGGGCGCGCACTGGGTGTTCGTCGCCGGCCTGTTGGGGATGTCCGCGCTGCTCCCCGTCCTGCTGTACATCTGCGCCCGGTACAGGGCGCACAAACTGGGCGCGATGCTGGCGGTCTGCGGGCTTTGCTTCATCCTGCTGCCCTTCGCCTTTTTCTTTTTGGGCGGCTCGGAGGGCAGCATACCCGGCTATTTCATACTCGGATTGGTCGTGATCGTCGTGCTGACGCGCGGAAAGCAGCGCGTCCTGCTCCTTGCGGTTTACTTCTGTATCATCGCCGCCTGCTACGCGTCGGAACTCGACCGCGCGGTCCACGACCAAATCGGGGAGTGGAGCGCGCACGTCGTAGACGGCGGCAAATACCCCTACGGCCACTTATGGGACAGCGCGCAGACCTTTTGCGTAGTCGGCTTTTGCATCGGCGAAATTATTTTTCAGCAAATCAAACTGAACGTGGGCGAGAGCGCGAAGGTGCTCGCCGCCTCGGACGCGCTGGAAAAAAGCAAGCGGCTGTCCGAAGCGATTTTTGCCGGCAACCCCCACATGAACGTGCTGTTCGACGACCGGTTCCGGCCGTTCGACTGCAACCCCGCGACGCTGGAATTTTCGGGCTTCGCGTCCAAAGAGGAACTGCTCGCCGGCTTCGCCCGCTGGGCCGCCGAAAGCATACCCGCGACGCAGCCCGACGGCCACGCCTCCGTCCCGCTGTCCGAACGCTTGAAAACCGCCGCCGCGACCGGCTTTTGCCGATTTGAAACCGCGCTGAACCACGGCGGGCAGCGCAAGGTGCTGGACGTCGAGTTCCGGCGCATCCCCTATAAAAATTCCTTCGCGGTCATCGGGTACCTGATCGACCTGACCGAAATCCGCATGGCCGAAAGCAATCTGATCGCCCGCGACCGCTTGATGCAGGCGGTCAACGACGCGGCCGAGTTGCTGGCCGCCGACAAGGACGACTTCGACGGGACCCTGCGCGCCGGCATGAAAATTTTGGGGACGGCGATCGGCGTCGACCGGATTCACGTGTGGAAGGACGCGGAGATCGGCGGCGAGCCGCATTACATCCCGCGCGCGGAATGGGCGGACGGGGAGGCCGCGCCGCGCGCGTCCCGCCGCCTCAAAGCGGGCAAGACCGTCCGGTACGCCGACACCCTGCCCGAATGGGAGGAAATCTTCCGGTCGGGCGCGTGCGTCAACGCGCCGGCCGCGTCGTTCGGCCCCGTCACGCGCGCGTTCCTCGGCGGGTTCGGCGTCAAATCGGTTTTGGCGATCCCCGTCTTCCTGCGCAACCGCCGCTGGGGGTTCATCAGTTTCGACGACTACCGCAGCGAGCGCGCGTTCAACGAGCGGGACGTCAAGATTTTGCAGTCCGGCGCGATGCTGATCGCGGGCGCGATTCAGCGCGAGGAGATCGAGCGCGACAGGCAGAAATTCGTCGCGCGGCTGGAATCGGTGATCGGCAACTACGCGGGCGTGATTTGGAGCGTGAACAAGGAAGGCGTGATCACGACCTTCGACGGCCAATACTTAAAGACGATCGGGGTCTCGCCCGACTTCCTGTTGGGCAAGAATCTGGAACCGGCGCGCGCCGAGAACCGCTGCCTCGACATCATCGACAACGTGGACGCGGCCTTGCGGGGCGAGACGGCGGATTGGGTGGCCCCGATTGACGGGAAGATGTTCCATTCGCACGCCGTGCCGCTGCGCAACGAAAAGGGCGAAATTACCGGCGTCATGGGCAGCACGGACGACATCACCGAAACGGTCAAATTGCAGGAGGGAATGCAAAAGGCCGTCGAGGACGCGAAGGCCGCCAACCGCGCCAAGAGCGAGTTTTTGGCGAACATGTCGCACGAAATCCGCACGCCGATGAACGCGATTATCGGCATGACGACGATCGCAAAGGGCGCGGACGACCCCGCCCGCAAGGACGACTGCCTGAAAAAGATCGAAAACGCCTCGACGCACCTGTTGGGGGTCATCAACGACATACTCGACATGTCCAAAATCGAGGCCAATAAATTGGAGTTGTCGGTTGACGCTTTCGTCTTCGAGAACATGATCCAAAAGATTTTGAACGTCATCACGTTCCGCATGGAGGAAAAGGGGATTGACTTTCAAGTATCGGTGGATCAGCATATCCCGCGCATGCTGATCGGCGACGACCAGCGTTTGAACCAAATCATCTTGAACCTGCTGTCCAACGCCGTCAAATTCACGCCCGAGAACGGCAGGGTCGATTTCGACGTCAAACTGCTCGACGAGGAAAACGGGGTTTGCGGCCTGCGCGTTTCGGTCAAGGACGACGGGATCGGCATGGACAAGGAGCAGCAGTCCAAACTGTTCGCCTCGTTCCAGCAGGCGGACAGCGGCACGGCGCGGAAGTACGGCGGCACGGGCTTGGGCCTCGCCATTTCCAAGCGTTTGATCGAGATGATGGACGGCGCGATCGGCGTGGAGTCCAAGCCCGGCAAGGGCTCGACGTTCTGGTTCACGGTCAAATTGAAGCGCGGCGCGGAGGAGATCGGCAACGTTTTAGAGGGCGTCAACATCAAGAGCCTGCGTATGCTGGCGGTGGACGATTCGCAGGACATATTGGACTATTTCGCCGAGATCTCCAAGCGGTTCGCCGTCCGGTGCGATTTGGCGCGGGGCGGCGAGGACGCGCTGGCGATGATCGCGGAACGGGGCGCGTACAACATCTATTTCATCGATTTCAAAATGCCCGGCATGAACGGGATAGAACTGACGGCCAAAATCAAGGGCGCGAGCGCGGCCAATTCGGTGGTCATCATGATTTCGGCTTTCGGGTGGACGGCGATTGAAAAGGAGGCGCGCGCGGCGGGCGTGGACAAATTCCTGCCCAAGCCGCTGTTCCCCTCGACGATTTTGAACTGCATCATGGAATGCCTCGGGGCGGGGCGGCAGATTAACGATGCGGAGAGCGCGGCGGCCTCCTCCGACGCCGATTTCACGGGCAAGAAAGTCCTTCTGGCCGAGGACATGGACATCAACCGCGAGATAGTCCTGACGGTGCTCGAGCCCACGCGTTTATCGATTGACACCGCCGAGAACGGCGCGGAGGCGGTCGAAAAATTCAAGGCCGCGAAAGGCGCGTACGACCTGATTTTGATGGACATTCAAATGCCGGAGATGGACGGCCTCGAAGCGACGCGCCGCATCCGCGCCTTAAACATACGCGGTGCGCAAGACGTCCCGATCATAGCGATGACGGCGAACGTCTTCCGCGAGGACGTAGAAAAGTCCCTTCTGGCGGGCATGAACGGCCACGTCGGCAAGCCCCTCGATTTCGACGAAGTGATCGGCGTTTTAAAAAAGCATTTGGGATAGGTTTTACAAACGTTTCACGGGAAACGGTTTCGCGGGTTTAAAGAAGTATCCACTTCGAGTTTCCCCGCGCCCCTTTCAAAAACTTTCACGCTGTTTAGACAGTGTCCCGACCGTCATCAGACTTGTTGCGGGCGGAACGCGCCTCTATTGTCATTCTTTGCGTGCGTGAAGAATCCCAACCTTATAAAAATTCCCCTCCCTCGGAGGGGCGCCGCCGTTAAGGCGGCGGGGTGGTTGCGCAAAGTCCTTCCGACCGACACTATTCCCTATTCCCTAATAACCCCGACCGACACTAACCACTCAATCCGCAGTCATTCGTCATTCTTTCCCCGTCCCCGTACAAGAAAACATACAAGACGGCATACAAGACGCTTGCCCTTTGGTTAAATATGTGGTATACTTCCCTTGTACGATGGATCATCGGTCATGGAATTTGATTATCGCCCCGAATATGTTATCACGAACGAAACGCTCGATTTGGCCGTTCAAATCACCGAGCGTTTGACGACGCTGCAAGCCCTTGACAATTTGTTCAAGCAGCCACAACTCCGGCGCGTTAACCGTTTGAGGACGATTCACTCCTCGCTTGCCATCGAAAACAACTCCCTGACATTTGAACAGGTTACCGCCGTTATCAACGGCAAAACCGTTATCGCGCCGCAAAACGAAATCCTTGAAGTTAAAAACGCGTATGAGGCGTATACTCTGCTTGAAGAAACCGACCCGTTCAGCATAACCGACACGCTCAAAATCCACGGCGTTATGATGAAGGGTTTAGCCGCCGAGGCGGGCAAATTCCGCACGGCGGCCGTCGGCGTTTTCAGCGGGGGGCGGCCCGTGCATATCGCCCCGCCGCCGCAAAACGTACCCGCGCTGATCCGCCGCCTTTACGATTGGGTAAAAACCGAAAAACTGAACGAACTTATCAAATATTCGGTTTTTCATTACGAGTTTGAGTTTATCCACCCGTTCGGCGACGGAAACGGGCGTATGGGGCGGTTTCTGCAAACGGCGTTCCTTGCAAAGTGGAAGCCTTTATTTGCGTATATCCCCGTTGAAACCGTCATCAAGGAACGCCAACGGGAGTATTACGACGCTTTTCGGGCTTGTTGCGCCGACGGCGGAAAGTCCACGCGCTTTATCGTTTTCATGTTGAAAGCCCTGCTCTCCGCCGTCCGCAATATCCACAACGACTCGGCCGATATTCTGAAAAGCCAAACGGCGCAGATCCAAAAACTGTTAGAGATTTTGGGCTACATTCCCCTTTCCGCGCAGGAAATCGGAAACCGTTTAGGGTTAAAATCCTTGTCCGCGCTAAGGGTCAATTATTTAACGCCCGCGCTCGAACTCGGGCTGATAGCCATGAGCCTGCCCGACAAGCCGACCAGCAAAAATCAGAAATATTACAAGGCGGGTATGTAAAAACCGCGTTTATAAAAATTCCCCTCCCTCGGATGTGCGCCGCCCTCGGGCGGCGGGGTGGTTGCGCAAAATCCCCCCGACCGGCACTAACCACTAATCACTCAATCCCACAATTTGTCATTCGTCATTCGTCAATATCCCTTTTCCGCGCCCCCTCGTTCCCGTCGTATAAATAATGCCGCATATACCGATCCGGCTCCTCGAAAAATTTGCGCAAAATTTTAAAATGCGCGCTGTCCTTATAGGACGCGGCTTTCAAGCCGTCCGCCCCTATATAGTAAAAGTCCGCGCCGGGGATCGCCATTAAAATCGGGCTGTGCGTCGCGACGATGTATTGAACGGTGTCGAGGCGCATCGATTCCGCAATCATGCGCGCTAAATCGAATTGGCGCATGGGCGACAAGGCGGTTTCCGGCTCGTCGAGGATCACGACCCCGTCCCGCATACGGCGGCCGAACAATTTCAACAGCCCTTCCCCGTGCGAGCATTCGGCGTACGCGCTGCGGTCGGACAGTTGCGCCAATAAATCCTGCAAATGCTCGGCGCGCAAAAAATAGCCGTTGCGCGTTTTGAATTTATTCCGAAACACCAACGACATGTTATCCGACAAAGCCGCGCTGTCCGAAAAAACGTCCTGCCTGTCCGTTTCCCCCTCGTGGAACCTGTAACCGTTATATGCGGTTTCCTTCGGCACGCGCAAAGTTTCAAGCCCTGCGGCTTGGTTAACCGTCCCGCCGTACACGCTGTACCCCAATTTTTGGGCGAGGTTTTCCAAAAAGGTGGATTTCCCCGACCCGTTTTCGCCCGATATAACGGTCAAGTCGGAAAATTCCAGCGCGAACCCGTTACGGAACAGCGGCAAGCCGTAGGGGAAATCCGTCCTCTTTTCGGGATTCGTTATCCTGCATTCGGTCAAGAATACGCTCATTTTATTTAACGGGCATTTTTCTTTGGGCGGGTACCGTCAAGACAGCCCGATAAGAAGAAAATAATCCGGCCAAAAAAGAAATAAAAGAAATATCGGATAGGGCGCAAAGGGAAATATCCGCGTCGGATAAATGCTTCGCGCCTTGCGGCGGGGAGCATTTATCCGGCTTGCTGCGAAATTAAAAGCCTATTCAAAACTCCCTAATAGAATACCGCATCAACGCCCCCGTGTCAAGCGTTTAAACGCGCGTTTCCTTTGTTTTTCTGTTTTTACACTTTGTTTCATAACGCGGCATCGAAAAAAATTTAATGAATATTTATTGCAACTCGATAAATATTTGTTGACGGCGTGTTTTAAATGTGTTATAATGCCGTATAAGAAAGGAGAATTTGAAATGTCGTCGAAATCCCTGTGTTTCTGGGTGCGCTGCGCGATAGGCATGATAGCGGTTTGCGGCCTTTGCGTTTGCGCCGCTTGGTACCCGCTCGGCACGAGTTTCAGCGCGCTCGTTGCGTCGGACTTGGCGGCGTGGTGTATGCTCGCGTTTTTTTGGCTCACTTCGCTGCCCTGTTTTTTCATTCTTGTTTTGTCGTGGAAAATCTCGGCGGCTATCAAGACGGGCGATTTTTTCACGGCGCGGGTTGCGAAACTGATAAAATCGAGCGCGCTCATTTTATTTATCGATCTCGGCGCATTTTTTATCGGCAATCTCGTTTTCGCGCTGCTGCAAGTCAACGTTTGGGCGTTGGCGTATTTTTTCCTGACGATTGCCGGCTTGGTGACGGCGATCTTTATGTCGGTTCTTTCGCATTATGTCGCGAAAGCCGCGGAGTTGCGGGACTTAAACGAGGGCACTATATGATCATTATCAACGTTGACGTAATGCTGGCGAAACGCAAAATGAGCGTGACGGAACTGACCGAAAAGGTCGGGCTGACGATGGCCAACGTTTCTTTATTAAAGAACGGAAAGGTCAAAGCGATTAAACTTTCGACGCTGAACAAGATATGCGAAGCGTTGCATTGCCAGCCCGGCGACATTTTGGAATACAGCGGGAACGTCCCTTTGAAAAGTGAAAATTGAGAGTTGAGAATTGAAAAGTGTCGGATAGAGTGCATTGCGCCATACTTTGTCATTCTGAGTGAAGAATCTCAACCTTATAAAAAATTCCCCTCCCTCGGAGGGGTGCCGCC
>JAISFM010000249.1 GCA_031263605.1 Clostridiales bacterium
TAATAATTATGTTTAGCTTAACGCATTGGTATTGGGGGGGGAAAAATTTTTTTAAAAATTTTTTCCCCCGCGACCCCTTTCAAAAACCTTCAACATTTTATGATAGCGAATAAAAGGAGCGCGCGCCTAAAAACTTTTAGCAATGTTATTGATAGGGTCATTGTTTTGTCAATGTTTTGTCAATAGGGTCATTAGACTTGTTGCGAAATACAGCGCGGACGCAATGCGGGTCTTTTCGTGTGTAAAGCGGGTAAAAATTTTGTTAGTAGCGTTGCTACAAACTGCAATTTTTACCCGTATTACACGCAAAAATCCCTCGCCTATCATCTCGCGCCTTAATTTCGCTACAAGTCTATTGCGAGGAGCGCGGAACGCGCGACGCGGCAATCTCTACCGGACAGGGGAACGCCGCGCGCAGTGCAAGTACTGTCATTCCGAACGCAGTGAAGAATCTTAACCGCTGAAAAATTCCCCTTTTGCGGTGTGGGTGGACGCGAGCGGAGCGAGCGGACGGGGTGGTTCCCAATAGAGGTTTCATAACAACTCTAATGACATACTTTGCGCAATAACCTTTGCCGTAACGACAATTTTATCCCGCGCGAGAAACGCGCGACCGACCATCTTCCCTCTTCCATCTTACATCTTCCATAGTCCTCTATCCCTCTTACATAGTCCTCAAACCGACCTTCGTCCTTCCTCCTTCAATTATGATATACTTCGACCCCCTCTCGCTCCCCCATAAATCCCCGTCGGGCGCAATCGTATTGGGCCAAACCTTGCGCCTCAAACTTCGCCTGCCCCGCGCTTTCGCCGCCCGCGAGGCGGCCTTTCTCCTGCAAAAGGACGGCGAGGGGCGCGTGGCGTACCCGTTGCGGTGGACGGGCATCGAAAAAGGCGCGGACGAATGGGAAACCGAAATTACGATCACTTCGATCGGCCTCTACTTCTACCGTTTCCTTGCGCGTGGGCGTTGGGACATGGATCTCGGCGCGAACGCGTTCTTCGGCGCGGAGGGCGGCGGTGATTTCGTCCAACTCGTGACCGAGCCGGCGGATTGCCCGCGCGGCTGGGGCGGCGGCGTGATGTACCAAATCTTTTGCGACCGTTTCGCGGTCGGCGCGGGCGGCCCGATCCGCGCCAAACCCGATTGCCAATACCGCGACGACTGGGGCGGCGCGCCGAAATTCCTGCCCGACGCGGACGGCGAAGTCCGCAACGACGATTTTTTCGGCGGCAACCTGTTCGGCGCGGCGGAAAAATTGGACTATTTAAAAGCCCTCGGCGTGACCGCGCTTTACTTGAACCCGATTTTCGAGGCGGCCAGCAACCACAAGTACGACACGGGGGACTACTTCCGCGTCGATCCGCTGTTCGGCGGCCTGCCCGCGTTTCGGGCGCTATGCGCGGCGGCGCGGGAGCGAAACATAAAAATCATTTTGGACGGCGTATTCAACCACACGGGCGCGGACAGCCGCTACTTCAACCGATACGGCCGTTACGACTCCCTCGGCGCGTACCAATCCCCCGATTCCCCCTATTACGAATGGTTTACGTTCGCGCGGTACCCCGACAAATACGACGCGTGGTGGGGCTTCAAAACGCTGCCCGCCGTCAAAAAGGATTCGCCCTCATTCAGCGAATTTATCAACGGCGCGAACGCGGACGGTGTCGGGGCGTGCTGCCTAAAAGAGGGCGCGAACGGCGTCGGGGCGCACCGGTTAAAAGAATGCGCGGACGGTGTTGGGGCATATCGGCTCAAAGAGTGCGAGGACAACGTTGGGGCGCGTCGGCCAAAAGAGGGCGCGAACGGCGTTGGGGCATATCGGCTCAAAGAGTGCGAGGACAACGTTGGGGCGCGTGGGCTGAAAGAGGACGCGGACGGCGTCGGGGCGCGTTGCCTAAAAGAGTGCGCGGGCGGCGTTGGGGCGCGTGGGCTGAAAGAGGACGCGGACAGCGTTGGGGCGCGTCGGCCGGAAGAGTGCGCGGACGGTGTGGCGGCGTATTGGCTCAAACAAGGCGCGGACGGTTGGCGGTTGGATGTGGCGGACGAATTGTCGGACGGCTTTTTGGAAAGTTTGCGTGCCCGCGTGAAATCCGTCAAGCCCGACGCGTTATTGGTCGGCGAGGTTTGGGAGAACGCGGCGGTAAAGACGGCGTACGGGGCGCGGCGCAAATATTTTTTAGGCAAGCAGTTGGATTCGGTGATGAATTATCCGTTCCGCGCGGCGATTATCGAGTTTGCGCGCGACGGCAATTCGGCGGGTTTGGCGGCGGCGGTTCGGGAAATTTTGGATTGTTACCCGGCGGGCGCGGTTCGCAACCTGATGAACAGTTTAAGCACGCACGACACGCCCCGCGCCCTGACGGTATTTGAGGGCGACGTAAGCAAACTGCGCCTTGCCGCCGTCCTGCAATACACCTTGCCGGGTTTCCCCTGCGTCTTTTACGGCGACGAAGCGGGCATGTCGGGCGGCCGCGACCCTTTTTGCCGCGGTTGTTACCCATGGGGCCTTGAAAACGCCGCCCTGATCGAGCACTATACCTTTTTGGGCAAACTGCGGGCAACGAACAAAGCCTTCGACGGCGGCGGCTTTCGCCTGCTGCGCGAGGGCGGCGGCGTTTTCATTTTCGAGCGGCAGGCTATGCGGAATACAGAATGCAGTGCACAGTGCACAGTGCACAGTCCACAGTTAAAGGATAATTCACAATGCACAATGCACAATGCACAATGTTTCGGACATTTTTCTTTAAGCAAGCCCGTCACGGAAAGCCCGTCAAAAGAAAATAGTCCGGCCAAAAAAGAAATGTCGGTCGAGGCATTATCCTCGGGTTGCTCCGAAATTCACGAGGCACAAAGCAATTCACAATTCACAATGTACAATGCACAATTAATTGACGGGGAACAGGGAGCGGGGAATAGGTTTCGTAACAACTCTAATAAGGGCGGCCGACAGGTCATTGCGAGGAGCGCGGAACGCGCGACGCGGCAATCTCGACCGAACCCCGGCGGTTCCGTCGTCATTGCCCTAAACGCCTCGCCTCGCCCTTTCGACGTGGAAACGGGCCGTCCCCTTTTGGATTTGCGCACGGGCAAAAAGGCCGACGGGGACATCGCAATCCCGCCAATGGATTTCGCGGTTTACAGGGTATAAAGATTTATTCCTTATCGTCTTTTAATATCAGGGCGATGTCATGCAGTCGCTTGGACATATATTTCAGCGTTTCGCGAATTGATTTTTCCCGTTCCGCTTTTTTGACGGCGGCGGTTTCCCAATGCTTGCAAAAAACGGGTTTCATGGATTTGTTGTTGCGGTGCAAGCAGTGCCCGCATTGGACGGGAGCGTACCCCGTCCCTTGTTTGGAGTAGTGCCGGGAATAATAACGGCAGTTCTGACATGTTTGTTCCTCGTTCATATTTATCACCTCGACATACAGTATAGCGGCTAATGACTCCATTGTCAAATAAAAATACATTGTAGGCCGTTAGCCTCTTTTGAATTTTTTTACAGGCAAATAGTCTATAATAATAAAATGGAACAAACAAAATTCGGTCAAAGAATAAAGGAATTGCGGAAAGAGCACGGTTTGACGCAAGAAAGCATAGCGAATGAATTTAAAATTCACCGGACGACCGTGAAAGATTGGGAAGTGCAGGGCAAAGAGCCTAATTATCTGACGTTGTGCCGGATAGCGATTTTTTTCGGCGTAACGACCGACTATCTTTTGGGTTTAGAGGATTGACGGTTTCAATAGAGTTGTAACGAAACCTAAACGCAAGGTGTAGAGCATGGAACAAAACGGCAAAATTGAAAAGATAGACAAAACGCAGTACCCTTTGCGTCAGCGGGGCGGGAATTGTATCGGGCTTGTGCCGATGGGGTTTTTGTGGGTTGCGGGCGGCATTTGCGCGGGTATCGCGGTCAGAAATTTTCTCGTTAAAGGAACGTCCGACGCGGGGGCGTTGGCGGGCGGGATCGCTTTGTGTGTTTTGGCGGCGGCCGCTTTTATCGGCGGCGCGGTTATACTCGCCAAAGTGATACAATGCCTTAAAATTTTGTTCGCCGCCAATCCCGACCATATTATGATATGGCAAAACGACCGATATTTAAAGTTTCGGATTGACGAAGTGAGCAATTACCTTTTGCATTTTTGGTATGTCCGTTCCGACGGCGAGACCACGCCGCATTTTAGCGACAGCGGAAAAATAGAATTGATCGTCAATCATAATTCTTACGTGGCCGGCAGCCATGATTTAGAGCAGGCGCATAATTTTTTAAGGCGCTACACGGGTCTTGAAGGTCGAGAAGTCCGCAGAAAAGAATGGCGTTTTAAAGACTGACAAACAGTCCGAAAGTTTTTGAAAGGGCGCGGGGGAAACTTTTTGAAAAAAGTTTCCCCCGCGGGTATTTAAAACTCCCCCTAATTTTGTATGAAACAATGCGGAAAACCCTTTTTGAAAAAGAGTTTTCCGCACCTTTACCAAAAACTTTCTAACTGATTAGCGAAAGAAAAAAGAGTGAAAATTTTTGAAAGGGGCGCGGGGGAAACTTTTTTCAAAAAGTTTC
>JAISFM010000325.1 GCA_031263605.1 Clostridiales bacterium
TTCGGCTCGTTTATGGACGCGCGCGGGTATTTTTCCGTAACGGATTGGAGCGACGCGGCGATACGGTTCTACGCTTATAACCCCGGCGTAACCGATTTGACCGTATACTTCATGTGGACGGCCGACGGCACTGCTTGGCACGGCGCGGATCACGATAGTTCCCCGGCGGGTATTGTTTTAAAGGGCGGCGAGTGGACGACGGTAACATGGTCGTTAAATGATTTAGGGATAACAACCGATTTTTTGGCGAACACGGAGGCGAAGTTTTGGTTGAAAATCGGGAACGCGGGCCCGTGGGAATTCTACATGTGCGGAATGGATATTATCGATTACGACTCCGCCGCAAACGGAATAGCGAACGCTCTGTTGAAATCATGGTCGGACGACGACGTATCTAGGACGCTGACGGCCGATCCGCAATACCTGTACGACGGGTGCGGGGTCGGGGTAAGTGTCGGGTATACGGGGAACGACGGCTTACGAAATTTTGGCTCGTTTAGGGACGCGCGCACGTATTTTTCCGTCACGGATTGGGGCGACGCGGCGATACGGTTCTATGCCTATAACCCCGGCGAGACCGATTTGACCGTACACTTGGGGTGGACGGCCGACGGCAATGAGTGGCACGGCGCGGATTACAGCGGCCTTCCGGCGGGTATTTATTTAAAGGGCGGCGAGTGGACGACGGTAACATGGTCGTTAAACGATTTAGAAATAACGACCGATTTCTTGGCGAACACGAATGCGAATTTTATGCTGAAAATCGGGAATGCGGGCCCGTGGGAATTCTACATGTGCGGAATGGACATTATAAACGCGGAATAAGGAAAAGAATCAATGAAAACTACGGACAATGCGGGCAAAAAAGAAATAGCGATCCGGTATTTCGGTGACGCGTCTTTTCTGCCCGGGCTGAACGAGTTGAGCGGTATGTTGGGCTTTTCGTTGAAAACATCCGAAGGATTCGCCGTTAGGGCGAACGCCTCGGAGCGGCGCGAAATAACCGTAGCAGTCGTCGCGGACGGGTCGGCATCGTTTACGTATTACGACAAGGCATCCTTTTACCGCGCTTTTTCGTTGGTTTTGCAAGCCGTAGAGGCCGGCAAGGCGCGCAGCATTTGCGTCAAGCCGTCGTTTCGGGATTTGGGCTCTATGCTGAACTGTTCCGCCGCCGTGATGAACCTGCCCGTATTAAAGGAATATATCCGACTCGGCGCGTTGACAGGATACAACTATTTGCAATTGTATACGGAAACCACCTACGAAATTCCTGGCGAGCCCTATTTCGGATACGGGCGGGCGATCTATTCGCAAGCGGAACTGCGGGAACTCGTCGCGTACGCGGAACTTTTCGGCGTGGAATTGGCGCCGTGTATCCAAACGCTCGGGCATATGGCGAATCTCTTTAAGTGGGGGGCTTTCAGCGAGGCTCACGATATAACGGACACAATGCTTGCCGATTGCCCCCGCACTTACGAATTGATCGAAAACATGATGAAAAGCCTGTCGTCCTGTTTTCAAACGGACAGGATCAATTTGGGCATGGACGAGGCCTACTATATGGGCTTCGGCCGATACAACTGGTTCATAGACGGATCCAAGCCCGATACCGCGCTGCTCTTTATACGGCATTTGAAAAAAGTGTTGGAGATTGCCGCAAAATACGGGTTTACCAGGCCCTCTATTTGGTTCGACAACCTTTTCGGAATCGAATACAAGGGATATATCGATCCGCCGGAGTGGCTGTGGCGGGACTTTCGGCGGGAAATTTTGGACGCTATGCCCGCCGTAAAACTGATTCATTGGAATTACGTCTTGACGGACGTTCGACTTTTCAACAGGCTTTCGGGCCAGGTCGGGCAACTTTCGGACGATCTCGGTTTTGCGACGATGGCGCACGGCTACACCTCTTTCGCGCCTCAAAATTATATCACCGCCACGGTTTTGGAGACCGCGAAACAAGGATGTTTGGCGAACAATATCGACGATATGATGATTACGTGGTGGGGACATTTGATCTCGCCGCTCGCGGTGATGCCATCCGTTTACGCTCTGGCCGAGAAATGCTCGGAGAGCGTCGGCGTCGATTTTGAGGAACGGTTCCGCTTCCTTACGGGCTATACCTATACGGAATTTTGCAAACTCGATTTGCCCGATCGGCCCGAGAAAGACGATTGTGGACCGGGGAATTTGCCGGAAGGGCGAAACCCGGCTTTTTATATGCTGGCGAACGATCCTTTGCTCGGAATTTTTGACAGGCACGTTCCCGCCGGAGCGGAGCAAGCCTTTAAAAAATGCGGCGCGGCTTTAAAAAAACTGGCGCAAAGGCCATCGCGGTATGCCCATATCTTTCGGTTCGAAGCGGTTTTATCGGACGCTCTCGCGGTCAAATGCGGGTTGGGCAAGAGGATCAAGTCGGCTTACGACGCCCGAGATTATGCCGAGTTGAAGCGGATTGAGGCTTCGATTCCCGGTGTCGCCGCTAAGATCGGGAAACTATATCGTGAATACGAAAAATATTGGCATTCCTATAATAAATCGGCGGGTTGGGAGATCATGGATCAAAGGTTCGGCGGGCTTGCCGCAAGGCTGAAAGCCGTTCGGAGGATTCTGTCCGATTACCGCGAGGGGCGTATCGATCGAATCGAGGAACTCGAATCGGAACGCTTGCCCTTTAATCCCGCTAAGGACGGCGATACGATAACGTATTTCAATTGGAACGGAGCGGCGACAAGCGGAACATAGGGAATCGTTAGGAGATTGATTTTAAAATGCAAACGAAACGCAAAATTAAAATAGGGCTAATCGGACTTGGCGGCAGGGGCAACGGCCTGCTGACGGGAATTTTCAATTTTGACGACGTCGAAGTCGTAGCCGTTTGCGATCGGTACGAGGATCGCGTCGTATCCGCCGCGCAAAGAGTCGTAGACGAGGTCGGCTGTTCCCGTCCGTTCGCTACGCGCGATTACCGTAAATTGCTGAAAACGGACGCGGACGTCGTCGTCATCGCGGCGGCGTGGGAGGCTCACGCCGAAATCGCGGTCGCGTCTATGAGGGCGGGCAAGACCGTGGGTTTAGAGGTGGGCGGCGCGTACGACGTTCAAAGTTGTTGGGACATGGTCGATTGCTATGAAAAAACAAAAACGCCCTTCATGTTTTTGGAAAACTGTTGCTATAACAAGGACGAACTGCTCGCGGCCGCTTTGGCGAGAAACGGTTTGTTAGGGGAGCCTGTTTTTTGCTCCGGTTCCTATTGCCACGATTTGCGCGAGGAGATCGCAAACGGCACAAAGAAGCGGCATTATCGGCTGGCAAACTATCTGACGCGCAATTGCGAAAACTACCCTACCCATGAATTAGGCCCGATTTGCAAAATCCTGAACATTAACAGGGGGAACAGGTTGGTTTCCCTTGTTTCGATGTCCGGCAAGGCCGCCGGCATGAAAGCGTACATAGCGGAACACGAGGAATATCGGGCGGAACTCGGCGGCAAGGAATTTGCGCAGGGCGACGTCGTGACCACCATGATCAAATGTGAAAACGGGGAAACGATTCTCATCAAACTCGATACCACGCTTCCGTGCCTGTATGACCGCGGGTTGACGGTCAGCGGGACGAAAGGCTTCTATAATCAAACGACAAATTCGGTTATACTTGACGACGGCCGATTCAATCACGAAACGACGCCGTATAAGGAAGCCTTCGGAAGTCAAGAAAGATATTCCGATTATTTACCCGGCGTTTGGCGCAATATCACGCCGGAACAACTCGCGGCGGGTCACGGCGGAATGGATTACATCATGCTGAAACACTTTTTTCAAGCGGTGAGGAACCGGGAGGAAATGCCGATCGACGTGTACGACGCGGCGGTTTGGATGAGCGTCACGGCTCTTTCGGCTCTGTCTATCGCGGATGGCAGCCGTCCCGTCGAGGTTCCCGATTTCACGCGCGGCTCTTACAAAATCAGGGCGCAAAAGGACGTTTTGCCTTTAATGAGGATAAAGTAAAATATGAAAATCGGCGTGCAATTATACGCGCTTTGCGGCGCCGTCGCGGAGGAAGGCATAGAAGCGGTGTTGAGCGGCATAAAGGAAGTCGGTCTCGACGGGATAGAGGCTTGGGAGGATCAATACGGGCTATCGCCGGCGAATTTTAACGCCCTGCTCGGTAAGTACGGATTGGCCGCGCTCGGCTGTCACGTAGCCTTTCCAATCCTTTCGGATCACACGAACCCGCTTGTAAAGGATATGGGCTTTAAACAGATGATCATACCGCTCCTGCCCGTCGACAGGCTGAAAACCGATTTGAAGGCTACGGCCGTCGCCATGGAAGCCGAAATCGATTTTTACGGCGGGCGCGGGATCGCGGTCGGCTATCATAATCATATGCATGAATTTGAAAACGGCGTCGATTACCTTGCGGAACTCTTGCGCGCCGCGCCGTCGCTTCAATTCGAGCCGGATATCGCTTATTTGGCCGCGGCCGGCAAACCCGCCGCGGACTATGTAAAGCCGTATGAGAATCGTTTGATGACATTCCATTTAAAGGAACTGTCGAAGGACGGCGTCGACGCGCCCAGCCCGCGCTTTGGTCGTGGGCTTTCCCGGATAAAGCAATGCGTTAAAATCGCCGAAACACTTAAACTTCCGCACGTTATCATTGAATTTGCAAATCTCGACGTTCCGTGGCGGGACTACCTGAAAACGGCGGCGGAGTATATCGGGGCCTGTTAACATCAAGAATCTTATCACAAATCGGACGGGGGTAAGGAAACCTTTTTCGTAAAATGTTTTCCTTACTATCCTTCCAAAAACAACATTAATCCCTTGATGTTGCTAACCGTCAACTCACGGTTAAATTTACAACAACATCATTATACGAGGAGTAATACGACAATGGAAAAAATCAAGGTAACTGTTTGGAACGAGGAGCGCGAGGGCGAGGATAGATGGCAGCCGGTGCAGGAAATGTATCCGCAGGGGCTGCACAGCGTGATCGCCGACGCTTTGAACAAGGAGTCCGATATCACGGCGCGGGCGGCTTTGCTTTCCGACGAGGAGCAGGGCTTAACCGAGTCCGTACTCGATAATACGGACGTGCTGATTTGGTGGGCGCACGGCCGCCATGCCGATGTCGAGGATCGTTTTGCGCAAAGAGTCGCGGAATATGTTCAACGGGGCATGGGCGTCATATTCCTGCACTCCGCGCACAGGTCTAAGCCTTTTATGCGCCTTTTGGGAACCGATGGCTACCTTTGCTGGCGCGACGAGGGCGAGCGCGAAAGGCTTTGGGTCAGCGATCCGTCGCACCCGATAGCGGCCGGTTTGCCGGAGTCGTTCTCTCTTGAACACGAGGAAATGTACGGCGAGCCGTTCGGCATCCCGCAACCGGAAGCGACGGTGTTTATAGGTTGGTATGAGGGCGGCAACGTGTTCCGCAGCGGCGTGACCTTTCGCCGGCAATGCGGCAAAATATTCTATTTTCAGCCCGGCCACGAAACCAACGAAACCTTCTATAATCCCCATATTCAGAGGGTAATCGCGAACGCCGTCCGTTGGGCTAAACCCGAAATACGCGTACCCGCGCGGGGTTGCCCGTGCGTCGAACGCCTCGAAAAGCGTTAATAGATAAACGAGGTTAAAGAGATGAATAAAAAAATGAAAGTAGGCGTGATCGGTTTGGGCGGTATGGGCCGATACACACATGTTCCCGCGCTTTTAGAGTTGCCGGAGATTGAAATAGCCGCGATATGCGATATCGTCGAATCGAAGTTTAAGCCGGCAGAGGACTTGATCGGAAAGCCGGTCGCAAAATATACCGACTATAACAACCTGCTGGACGATAACGTCGTTGACGCCGTGCATATTTGTACGCCGAACTACTTGCACAGCGTGATCGCCGTGGCCGCGTTGAAAAAGGGCGCGCACGTTTTTTGCGAAAAGCCGGACGCCGTCAGCGTGGCGGAAGCGGAAAAAATGAAAGCGGCAGCGGACGCGAGCGGAAAGGTCTTGATGGTCATGCGTAACAATCGCCATGTACCTGCGTCCAAATATCTGAAAGATAAAATAGAGAACGGCGATTTCGGCGACTTATACTGCGGTCGTTGCGGTTGGACAAGGCGCAGGGGAATTCCGGGCAAGGGCGGTTGGTTTACCTCTAAATCGCAAAGCGGCGGCGGGCCGCTGATCGATTTGGGCGTGCACCTAATCGATTTGTCCATTTACCTTATGGGGAATCCGAGAGCGGTTTCGGTAAGCGGCTCCGTCTACAATAAATTTGCCGAATGCTCGGATATCAGCGATTCCGAGCACTCTAAATTCGGCGAAAAGGTAGAAGGGGGAACGTTCGACGTCGAGGATCTTGCGATCGGTTTCATAAAGTTTGAAAACGGCGCGTCGCTGCAAATCGAATTCAGTTGGGCGTCCAATATCGAGGAGGAGCGCGCTTTCTCCGAGATTCGCGGCGCGAAGGCGGGGTTTACGTGGGAGAACGGCAAATGCAGGATTTTCGGCGAGGAAAACGGTCTTCTGACCAATTCCGCGCCGATCGTTTCCGACGCATACGGCAACGGCCATGCAAAGAATATTAGGCATTTCTATGACGTAATCGCCAAAAGGTCAAAGCCCGATTATACGATCGAACAGGGCATAAACGTCATAAAAATACTGCAAGCCGTTTACAAGTCCGCCGAACTCAACAGGGAAATTCTGTTGTAGTATTTTCACCGCGAAATTGAGAAAGGAGAATAGCGGGAATTCATGGAATATAGCGTATATTTGCTTCCCGCGGCATTGTGTACCGCGATTCAATTTATCCTTAGTAAACTTTACCAAAAAAAATACGTTCGCGGTTTACGGGACATTCTATTTTTTTCGTTCGCGGCAGGTATCTTAAATATCGTTTTTTTCGTCGCGTTGAGCCTGATCTTGTACGGCGCGCCGGGATTTTCGGTGTTTTCTCTATGCATGAGCGGCGGATACGCTATCATATGTTTACTGTCAAATGCGGCGGGGATATTGACGGTTAAATACGGAAAGGTATCGGTTTATTCGGTTTTTGCTATGCTCGGGGGTATGTTGTTGCCGTACTTGTGCGGGATCGTCTTTTGGGAAGAGAAGCCGTCGGTATGCCAGATCGTCGGCCTTGTCGTTTTAGTATGCGCGTTGCCGTTGTCCGTCGTGAATCGCCCTGCGGGGATAAAAAGAAGTTCCGCAAAAATCTATTATATACTGTGCGCGCTGATATTTGTTTTGAACGGATCTTTGAACATCGTTTCTAAATTGCATTCCATAAACGGTTCGGTTGTTCGGCCGGGCTACTTTATTGTTTATATGAGTGTGTTTTTGTCGCTATATACAGGCGTGCTGTACTTTGTTTTCGGTTTTCGCGTTGATAAGATGCAGCCGAAAAAAGACGCGATAGAAGAACGGGAACAGAACGGCGGCGAAAAAGCGGCGAAATCATCGGAAAATGGCACGGGACCGGAAACGGCGGAAACAGCGGAAGAAAAAACAACAGCCGCAAAGGCGGGGGCTTTGCAATTGAATAGATTGTATTTGCTCCTCACCGTAACATGCTACACTGTTTTTTCCGGCGGCGGCTTCCTTCTCACGTTGATAGCGGCAAAGACTGCGCCGGCTGTCGCGCTGTATCCTTTCTTGACGGGCGGCGGAATCGTCTTATGTGCTGTTTTAGCGCGAATCGTTTACAAAGAAAGGATCACACGATTCGCGGGATTAGGCATCGTCCTATCGCTGGGCGGGACGATATTGTTTTTGTTTTGAATAGACTTGCGTACTAACCCTGTGTGATTTCTAATGTGAAGGCTTCTATTGTAGCGGTTCAACAAAATAACGGTAATAAATTAGTTAGAGAAATTGGAATGAGACAAGGGGAAATTTTGCAGGCAATATGGGTAATATTGTCAAAAAATTTTTCGCGGTATCGTTCTATGGGGGATATCAGGCTAAACGATTGGGAGAGATGAACAATGTGTTATAAATTACAATATGACCGTCCGGCGGTGAACTGGTTGGAAGCGCTTCCGATCGGGAACGGCAGGATTGCCGCCATGGTATACGGCGGAACGGATTCCGAGCGTATACAGTTAAACGAGGAATCCTTGTGGAGCGGTACGCAGGTAAGGGAAACCTACCGGAGCGCTCCCGAAATCCTGAAAGTGATTCGGCGTGCGCTATTCGATGGAAAAAACGACGAGGCGCGGGAGGCGTGCTCGAAATATTTGCTGTCAATACCTCCATGCGTGCGTTGTTATGAAACCTTTGGCGATTTAGTATTGGAGTTTAAGAACAAAGCCGCGCCTATCGGTAATTATCGGCGGGAACTCAATTTAAGCGAGGGCGTAACCTATGCCCGATATGAAAAAGACGGCGCGGCCTATACGTCCGAATGCTTTATCTCGCGGAAATACGACGCGCTTGTTTGCAGGGTGAAGTCAAACGCCGCGGGAAAAATAAATTTCGATTTATCCTTCACGCGCGAAAAGGACGCCGAATGGCAAGCCTATCCTAACGGTGAAATTCGTCTGTTCGGTCAGATCGACGACGAATACGGCAACGCGGAGTATTACGGCAAGGGAGGCCCGCATATGCGTTTTTCCTCTCTTGTTAAAGCGTCGCTCAAAGGCGGCACGGCGAGTGTGCGCGGCGGCAAACTTTTGGTGCGCGGGGCGGACGAGACGGTTGTTTACGTCACCCTTCAAACGGACTACGAGGTGTCAAAATTCGCTTTCGATCACAGCCTTGAAATCGACCCCCCGTGCCGCGAGCGCATAGACAGAATACTTGCGGCGGGTTTTGATCGGGTCAAAGAATTTCATATTAAAGAATTTAGAAGGCAATTTGAAACGGTTTCTTTAAATTTCGGCGATGCGGAAAAGGACTTGACGACCGATTTATTGTTAAAAAATTTACGAAAAGGCGCAAAAGCGGAAAATATTTTCCCCTTGTTTTTTCAATACGGACGCTATCTTTTGCTGTCATCCTCCTCGTTTAGGGCGATGCTTCCCGCCAATCTCCAGGGCAAATGGAACGGCGAAATACGCCCCGTTTGGGGAAGCGATTACCATACCAATATCAATTTACAGATGAACTATTGGCCCGCCGGCCCCGCGAACCTATTTGAAACCGTAACGCCGCTCGCCGGATACGTTAAAAAAGCGGCGGAATTCGGGAAAAGAACAGCAAAGGAGGTTTACTTTACCGAAGGCTGGACGTTTCATCATACGATGGACGTATTCGGACGGACGGGAGTTCACGACAGTGGCGGAGTCGGGACTTTTCCTATGGCGGGGCCGTGGATGACGCTTACGCTTTGGGAGCACTATGAATTCACCGGCGATGAAAATTATCTTAAAACCGAACTGTATCCCCTATTGAAAGGCTCGTGCGAATTCATTTCCGGTTTTTTGACCCCGCATAACGGTTATTTGGTTACCGCGCCATCTAACTCGCCCGAAAACGTTTTTTACTATACGGACGACGGCGTCAAAAAAATCGGATATACCACCTACGCTGCCACAATCGATTGCCAAATCATACGTGCAGTATTTTCAAGGATGATCTATGCGGCCGAACGGTTAAAGGAAGACGAGTTGTTCATCGCGGAATTAAAGCGAAAAATAAAGAAGTTGCCTCCGCTTACCATAAGCGAACGCTATGGCACAATTTGCGAGTGGATAGAGGATTACGAGGAATTCGAGCCGTCTCATCGACATATTTCCCACCTATTCGGGTTGTATCCGGGAGACGAAATCAATGAAAGTATTCCCGAGATTTACGAGGCGGCGAAAAAGACTGTTGCGCGGCGGTTAAGTTTCGGCGGCGCGGAGACGGGTTGGTCGAGGTCGTGGGTCATCAATTTTTACACTCGGCTTCATAACGGCGAAGCGGCATACGAGCATTTAGTTAAATTGGTTTCAGAACAAACCGTGGATAATCTGTTTGATATCCATCCCCCGTTCCAGATTGACGGGAATTTCGGCGGCGCGGCGGGAATTGCCGAAATGCTGATCCAAAGCCACGGCGGGAAAATCGGGGAACGTGTCATCGAACTGCTTCCCGCGATTCCGTCCGCATGGGCCGACGGTGAAATGTCGGGTCTGAAAGCGCGCGGGAATTTCACGGTATCCATGAAATGGAGTAAAATGAAAGTCCGCTCCGTTCAAATCCAATCCTGCGCGGGCGGTGTATGCCGATTAAAGATGCCCGCCGGGGTTTCATTAAAAAACATCGACTGCGAATACGTCGTAACGGACAATATACTTCGTTTTGAAACAAAAAAGGGCGAAACATATCGACTCACATACAAGAACCTGTCTTCATAGAACGGAACAGCGTCTTTTCGGGTCTTTTTGCGCTTGTTTAAAATATCATGCCGAAAAGATAAAGGGAATAAGGATAACGCGCTAAGTATAATATTAGCCGAACGGAGGAAAGAACTTATGGCGGAGGATTTCAAAGTATTAAAAAACGCAGATATTCGGCAGTAAAGGATACCGCCGAATACGCCGTTGAGATTGAAACCGTCGCCGACCGCGAGAACTTGAAAGCGGCTTTTCGGAACGATTACGAATACCACAAAAAACTGTTGGCGGCTATTAGTTTCCGCACAAGTTTTACAGAAGCGTTTAACGCATTGACAAAAACTATCTTTGACATCATGGGCGTACCCGAGCATAAGCGGGCGTCAAGGTTTTTCGACATAACGGGTTTGACGGCAAAGCAATATTATGAAATGAAAAATGCCGCGCCGGAATATTTTCCGAACGACAGGAGGATTGTTGCGATTTGCGCGGGCTTTGATTTGGATATATCGGTCTGCGAGACATTGTTCGCCGCAGGAAACAGGAGGCTCGGATATACTGACGAGCATTGGGCGTTTCGACTCATTTTAACAAAGCACCGCGGACTCAGTATATACGAGCGCAACGCATACCTCGAATCGGTCGGGTTTGGCAAGTTGACCGACGACTAACATAATAAATACAAATTTCGGGCCGTTTGCGCTTTTCGTTTCTAATGAGCGCGGGCGGCTTTTTGCATTTCTTGCCTGTAAAAAAATATTTATTGTATTTTATTCGGCCGCGCCTGAACTTTTAACGCCTGAAACGGGCGGCGGTTTAGTTTTTCTCCCGGAACTCCCTCTTTATCAAAGTGCAAACACATTTAAAAGGCGCAAAACAACACCGTCTTTTGTCATGCCGCGCCGGATGATTTGTTTTTTGACGCTGTATATCATATCGGTGGACAAGCGGAACGGTTTGCGCGACGAAAAAATATTATTCAGAATATTTTTCAAAACCACCCAAAAGGTGAGCAGTTCACCCTGTAAACTGTACGCATCAAGGCAAAAGGAGGGCGGCTGTGCCTAACGCGCTTGAAAGGCGAATGGAACTATTGTCGCGGCTGAACGCTCGGCGGAGCGATACGGCGGCGAATTTGGCGTTTGAGTTTCAGGTAAGCGTAAACACGATTTATCGGGATATCGGGGCTCTAAGCGATTACCCGATATATACCGTACAGGGCAAAGGCGGCGGGATATATATGATGGACGGTTGTCGCGCGGGCAGGGATTATCTGTCCGAAGCGCAGGCCGAGGTTTTGACACGAGCCGTCGAACTCCTTAATTCCGACGACCAAGCGATAGTGCGGGCAATATTGAAAAAATTTGCCGTTCCCGAAAGGAAGAAAAGATAGGCAAAAATGGGAGATATGACAATGAAAGTAAAAGTGAAATTGTTACGGAGGCTTTTGGACGATTATGTGATGTCAAGCGCGGAATTTGCGCGGGATATGGAAGTGGACGCATCCGAGGTGGAGAAGATGTTGGACGGCGAATCCGTGGACGCGGTTACTGTGAAAAAACTTGTCGCATATCTCGGTCCCGTCGAGGCTAAGCGGCTGATAGATCGGAGTGTTTCAACGGTAACGACCGCTGCGGCAGTAACGACTGCTGCGGCGGCGGTCGCCTTGGGAAAGGGGCGCGGGGACGGTATATGAAAGGCGAGTATTATCAGAAAGTCGCGTTTATCGGCTTGCGGAACCCCGACGGCACTATGACGTTCAACGTACCGCTTTACGTCAAAATAACCGAGGTCGATAAAAACGGCGTGCCGGAATCACAACGGGATCTTATGACCCAAATATCCGAAATTATGATTAAGCGGTACGAAAAACAAATAAGCGCGTATTTTACAAGCCTGAAAAAAGGAGAGGACGAAAATGAAACAAGTATCGTATCGGACGGAGTGTAACCGGCGTAGCCGGTATTTTACGGACATAGCGGAAGCGTATATACATTTTTACGTTTGTACGGTGAAACGCAAAAGCGTGGAATTATGGCTCGTGG
>JAISFM010000025.1 GCA_031263605.1 Clostridiales bacterium
GGAAATCCCGAAGGAATTGGAGCGTTTGAAAGGCCTCATGAGCACGGCCAGCGCGTCGCTTAACTTCGAGCGCGCCATTCAAATCCGCGACGAGATGATCAAATTGCGCAAGAGGCTGAATAGAAGATAACCCGGGCACCCGCTTGGAACAAGCGGCCGCTGTTGCCGTCATGTCGAGCGAAGCCGAGACGCAGCCCACAATTTAAAGTCGAAGATTTTTCCTCTCCGTTCGGGGTTTTACCCCTCGCTCCGGTCGAAACGACATCTGCTTTATCAATAAAACGAAAAGACAACGCAACACAGCCTTGAAAATATTTTTGCATAAAGCAGGGCGGTTTAAAATGTTTGTCAAGGACGCGAAAGAGGCTGTTATGTTAAATATTCAGTTTTTATTTGAGCAAATCCAATCGGATATTGTGGACGCGTTGGAAAAGGGCGATCTTCTGCCCGGCGCGAAACTGCCGTCGGAAAACGCGTATGCCTCAAAAAACGGCGTGAGCCGGTTTACGGTGCGCAAGGCCTACGGGGTTTTGGAGGAAAAGGGGATTCTGTTTCGGCGGAAGGGGAGCGGCAGTTACGTCGCGGATACGGCCCTCGATCGGGTGTATGAAATCCTGCGGCGCAAGAAATACAGGATCGCCGTCGTGCTGCCGGAGATGAACGAACAATTTTTTCCTCTCGTCCGGCAGGGGATTCACGACGCTATGATGCGGTACAACTGTTCGAGCGAGCAGTTTCGGAACCTCACGAAGCGGAACGAAAGCGAAATCATCAACCGAATCGTGGAAGAAAAATTTGACGGCGTATTGTTTTCCCCGAACCGTTTTCGGGATTCCTACGGGTACAAAACCTTTGAAAAAATCGAGCGCCACGGTATCCCCGTCACGATGATAGGCAAGCCGCCCGTGAATTTTTTCTGCGACGCGGTCTATTACGACGACATCCACGGGGCCTTCGGCGCGGTAAAGGATTTTTATTATTACAAATACGCGACGGTGGCGCATATCACCAACTCCGCCGGCGATATTCAATCTGTCAACGAGCGCAAGGAAGGGTATATTCTCGGTATGGAGAAATATTTTCCGGGCGTAAATCCCAAAATTTTCGATACGGAAGCATGGGATTTCGACGCCGCGCTTTTGAGTTGGCTGAAAACCGTCCCTCTGCGTATAGGCGTATTTTTGTACGACGATACAATCTTAAAAAGGGTCTATCCGATCTTTTTGGAGTCGGGGCGGAGTATCCCTAAAAGCCTCGCCGTCCTCGGATACAACAATTACGAGGAAATTTGCAATTCTTTTCCGATCAAGTTCAGCAGCGTGCACGTTCCGAAAATCATTTTGGGCCGCCGCGCCTTTGAACTGCTCTATAAAAAGATGACCAACAAGGCGTTGACAGAGGTGCGGCATATCCTGCTGAACCCGAACATCATTCATCGAAATTCTTTTTAAAGTTTTGGCGGCATCCCGTTAGGCTTGTCGCGAAATTAAGACGCGACAAGCCTATGTTGGGATATTCCCAACCGTCCCGATACCCCGCGGCCTTCCGCCGTCGGGGCGTTCGCTCACGGTTTTGCCGTATGCTGTATGGAAAACATACAGATATTCTTTCTTTTTTCAAAAAAGATTTGTCCCCGCTATTGACAAAATTTTTCGTATGACTATAATTAAACCTATACACGGAGCAAGGCAATAGAAATAGGCTTGCTTTGTGCGGGAGGTACGGGATGATGAAAAAGGGACGGCTTTACTGCTTGTTCGCGTTGCTGGCGGTACTGCCGGCGGCGGTTTTCGGCGGTTGCGGGCAAAGGGCGGACGAGGGCGGAGACCCTGTCTATGACGACGGTATCGGTCATTACCACAAGTATTCCCAAACGCTGCAAATGCGGGTCGGGCAATGGGTCGCCGACGAGAAGAATTTCCCCGAAGGGCAGACGCCGGAGAAAAACGACATGTACGATTTGGTGGAAAAGCACACCAACATCAAGATTGTGCCCGCCGTCAAGGTTTCGGTGGGGCAGACGTTTTACGATCGAATCAACGAGTTGCAGATGTCCGACGCGCTGCCCGACATGACCGCGATGGACACGAAAACCTTTCGCGACGCGGTGGAGGCGGAACAGTTGGCCGACCTCACGGATGTGTTCGAGCAATACGCCTCGCCGACGTTAAAGCGCGTCATCGGTTCCAACAACGGCTTATATATGGATTTGGGTTCGTCGGGCGGCAAACTGTACGGCATTCCGCGGCCGGCGACGCTGCTGGACGGCGTGAGCGTCGCGTGGATTCGCAAGGATTGGATTGAAATCGCCGACTGGCATAACGGCGAGGGCGGCCTCGCCCCGCGCACGTTCGAGGAACTGGAAAGCCTCGCGTATGCCTTTAAAAACCGTATCGGGGCTATCGCGTCCGCGACGGACGTATCGAATCCCTACCCGATCGCGATGTATAAGGATTTGGTCACGCCGTTTATGGGGATTATGAACGCGCACAAGGCGTATCCCGGCGCATTTATTCGCGCGGAGGCGGGCGGTGAAATCAAGTACGGTACCTTTACGCCCGAAACCGCCGCGGGCTTTAAAACGTTGAATAAATATCAATCGGACGGCATTTTTTCATCGGATTGGGCGACAAAAGCGACGACGGACATCGCCGCCGAGTCGGCGCAAGGGCGCGTCGGTATCTTTATCGACGAATTTTGGGCGCCCCTCGCGAATCAACTGCAAGGGCTGATGGGCGTCGCGCTGTCCGACAACCCCGGCCGGTTGGCCGGCGCGGATTGGATTTGCGTTCCGATGCCCGCGATGGCCGGCGAAACGATGGAATCCTATTCGCGCGCCGAGCCGCTCGAATATTACGCCGTCAACAAGGACTTCTACAACAAGGAAGCTCTCGTAATCTTGATGAATTTCATCGTGGAGAAGTACAACGCGGAGGGGACGCGGGAAAACGGTTTGGGCGCGTATTTCCCGTTCGAGACGGAATACAAGGAACTGGACGGCAAATATTCCGGCCGCAGTATTTTCAATTGGCTGCCCGTGATTATAGACGATCCGCAGAAAAACATTCTCTATTCCGATTCGCTGGTGCGGGCGGCCGCTTCGGGGGATCCGGCGGAATTGACCGGCGAGGTACGCGGTTATTACGATATTATGACGGGCAATCCGACGACCGCGAAGGAGCGGCTTGATAAATGGGTTTGGAACAGGATTTACGGGGAAGGCGGCAGCGTGCAGGCCGCGAAAAGATTGACGGCAAATTTGGTGCCGAACGCTTATCTGGGCGCGCCGACGCCCGCAATGAACGCCTCGTACGCGTATTTAAAGAATACTCTCGAATTGAACCGCTCGATCCAGATCGTCACGACGTCCATGAGCGACTCGCAACTGTCGGCCGCGATGAATAAATTCAAGGGCGATTGGGAAAGCAACGGCGGCGCGAAAATATTGGAGGAAATCAATCGACTCGCCGCCTAACCGGTCCGGCGTTTCAAAACGAATCCTTTCAAACGGGCGGCGAAAAGGCGAGCCCGGCACAGAATAAACGGCAGCGGGCAAGGGACGAGGGTATACCCTCGTCGGGGGGTGGGGGCGTTTGGAAAGTGCCAACCCCCCCCCACCAAAAAA
>JAISFM010000054.1 GCA_031263605.1 Clostridiales bacterium
CCAAATGCCAATCGCTCGTGTGCAGGATTTTCATACGCATACTATTATACCATATAAATTGAAAATTGAAAATTGAGAATTGAGAAGTATCGGACGCTGACGCAAAATAGGAAGGACGAAGTAGGAAGGACGAAGGACGAAGTATCGGGTGCTGCCGCAAAAAGAAACCTTTATTATGCTTTGCGTTTCTTACCCGCCGACAAACCCGTTTTGCGAAACCTCGACCGAAATTTGTCAATTGTAAATTGTAAATTTCCCACGTTTCATGCCCGCCGACAAACCCGTATGACGAAACCTCCGACCGCCCTTCGTCCTTCGTCCTTCCTACTTCGTCCTTGATTTGTCAATTGTCAATTCCCCATTAGTATGTGTATGAACGATCGTTTGCCCGTTAAAACGATTGGCATATTGGGTAAAATAGTGTATAATATATAGATATGCGGCAGAATGATTTCAACAAGGCCGAGGAAAGCAAAATCCTCAAACTCTTGTCCCAAAATCACGATTTGTTGATCTATGTCAACGACCCCGTCAAACGGGAACTCAAATACATGAACGAGAATATGGCGCGTTTGCTGAACTTGAACCCGTGCGCCGTTTCGGGCATGATTTGCCATTCCACCGTTTGGGGCAACGACGGCCCCTGCTCTTTCTGCCCTCTGGTCAAATTCCAAAACAACGATGGCAGCCTCCGCAAAGGCACGATGTTCGAGTGGGAATTTAAAAGCGCGCTCTTGAAACGGTGGTTCTGGCGCAAGGACTCCGTCGTCGAATGGATCGACGGCTCCCTCGTCCACCTGCAAATCGGCATCGACATCACCCTGCGCAAGGGCTACGAGGAACAGTTGCAACTGTCCGCCTCGATCGACGCGATGACCGGCACCTTCAACCGCGATTGGGGCTATAAATTGTTGGAGCGCGCTTTCGACGAGGCGCGCATCTCCCACACCCAATATTCCCTGTGTTTTTTCGATCTCGACCGCCTGAAAGAGACCAACGACGCGTTCGGGCACGACGCGGGCGACGAAATGATCACCGGCATCATCGGGGCCGTCCGTAAATCCATTCGTAAAAACGACTTCGTTTGCCGGTGGGGCGGCGACGAATTTATCATCCTGTTAAAATGCGACTTGAAACAGGCCGATACCGTCATTCAAAAAATACAGGCCGAATTGGACGTAGTCAATCAAGTCTACCCCGCCGAACGCCCGCGCCTTGCTTTCAGTTACGGCATCGCCGATATTTTCGCCGAAAATTCCATAGAGAAAGTCATCACCGCCGCCGACCGCGCCATGTACGAAAACAAAACGAAAAAATACAAGAGCGGAACGACAAGGCGTATCTTCGCCGATTAGGGCGCGTTTACATAAACAAGTTGAAAATTGAAAAGTTTCGGATGCCGGCGCAAAAAGGAAGTTTGAATTGCTTTACGTTTCTTGACGAATGACGAATTGCGGATTGAGCGGATTGCGCCGAACCCTGTCCTTATGTGCCAAACCCTTGTCATTTCGAGCGAAGCCGAGAAATCTCCCACCTTTTAAAATTCCCTTTGCTTTGCCTCGTGTCCTTAACTGTGGACTGTGGACTATGCACTGTGGACTGAAAAGGTGTGCCGCCGTCAAGCGGCGGGGTGGTTGCGCGTATGTTCCTTGCCCGCCGACCGGCTCGCTTTACTGTAATTCGACATTACTTCTCAATTCTCAATTTTAAAACGCGAACAGCCTCTCAAAAGTCGCCGGTCCCGCTATCCCGTCCGCCGCCAGTTGGTTTTTGGCTTGGAAATCGCGCACGGCGGCCTCGGTCTTGGGGCCGAACGCGCCGTCGGGAATCACGGACGTATACCCCTTGCAATAGAGCGCGGCTTGCAGCAGATACACCAAGTTGCTTTTCGCGCCGTACCGCAACGCGGGGATCGCGGCTTTCGTTTTCGGGCCGAACACGCCGTCCACGGCGAGGCCCGCGCCGCGCGAGGCGTTCAATTCGGCCTGCAAGCCTTTAACGAGGGCTTTTTTGGTCAAGGGCCCCGCAATGCCGTCGGCGGCTAAGCCCGCGCCGTAGCGGTTGTTCAAGGTTTGCTGAATGCTTTTTACCGTAGCGTTCGCGCCGGACGGCGGCGCGGGCGGCGTTTCGGGCTCGCCCAAACAGGACAAAATGCCTCTTGCGATGCCGTCCGCGATCGCGTTGAAATTTTGATCGAACAGGGCGTTGTCCTCGGCGTTGGAGATGAAGCCCACTTCCTGCAACTGGGCGGGGGCGCGGGTGTTGCGCAAGACCGCGAAATTTTCCTGAATAATCCCGATGTCGCGGAAATGCCCCGCGGGTACGATCCGGTCGAGCAACGCGCGCGCGCACGAACCGTTTTGAGCCAGCGTGCCGTTCTGCACATAGGCCGCCGCGCCTCTGATCGCGGGGTTCTCGGAGGCGTTCCGGTGAATAGAGAGGAAATAATCGGCGTTGTTGTCGTTGGCGATCGCGCTGCGCGTCGCGAGCGGGACGTATATATCGGCCGCGCGGGTCATAATAACCCTTTGGCCCGCCGCTTGCAGGCGGTCGCGCACCGCCAAAGCAAGGCGCAGGTCGTCGTTCTTTTCATACCGCGCGCCGTTGACCGCGCCGGGGTCTGTCCCCCCGTGCCCGGGGTCGAGGACAATTGTTTTCATGTAATAAGATATGCGGGGAG
>JAISFM010000181.1 GCA_031263605.1 Clostridiales bacterium
GAGATGATAGGCGAGGGATTTTTGCGTGTAATGCGGGTAAAAATTGCAGTTTGTAGCAACGCTACTAACAAAATTTTTACCCGCATTACACACGAAAAGACCCGCATAGCGTCCGCACCGTATTTCGCTACAAGTCTAATGACATCGGGCGCGGTTTGTCCGCTCCCCCATGCGCGCTAAAAAACCGGCCGCAATTTGTCAATTGTAATTTGTAATTGTCATTCTTTTAGCGCGCATTGCGCTATACTCTGTCATTCCGAACAAAGTGCAGAAATCCCAACCGATGAAAATTGCTCCCGTCAAATCAACCCGGCACGATTGCAACCGTAAATGACACGTTCGTCGCTTTCGCGTCGTTATAGTCGCCCGACACCAATATCACGCCTAAATAATATGTCGCGTTCCCTTGCCCGAACTGTAAAATAGTAACCGTACCCTCTATCGGTTTCCAATCATCTGCAATCAATTGATCCAACGAAACGTTATACGCGGGCGTTGCAATATCGTTTTCGCCCTCCATGCGGAATTTATAATACAACTTACCCGACAGAGTACCCGTCGCCGACAAAACTATTTCATATTTCGGCATGTCCTCGCCGACCGTGACCGTGTATGTCCGGCTTATCATTCGAGTGCCTGTCTCAGCATTCTGGTCATACGGCACCAATCCGTCCGCGGCTCCCTCGTGATTCACCGTCAGCGTGGTCAGCGACTCGCCGCCGCCGCCCATCTTTATTTCGGTTGTCCGGCTTCGTATGCCCGTCCACGCCGCATACACGCCGACCGCCCCGCCCACGAACAGGACCCCGCACAAAATCCCCGACCAAAACGCCGTTAATCCTTTCCTTTTCATCTTTTGCCGCTCCTTTTTTATACAACTGAATAATAATGTCTTTTATCATACCATTCCGACATTATACGCAAACGTTTTTAAGGGGTTTTGCACAGCGACAGCGTTTGCTTTTTTGAAAGGATTTGAGTTATCATTTTGAACGACGTGCGCGAAATTACCCACAAGACAGGTCGGAAATCTCTCCGCTTCGCTCATTTCATTCGCTCTCGAAAGAGATTACATGCGGATTTTCGTTGCTTTCAAATTTTTCCCGCTCGCCAAAAAGCAAATGCCGGCGCTGTGTCGGGAGTGGACAAATGTTTGACAATCGAACCCCAAAGCGGTATAATAATGATCAACAATCGGAAGAGAAAATTTGCACTCTGAAAAAATCCAAAATCACTTTGCTTGCGGCGGCGGTTGCCCTGCCCGTTGCGACGGCGTTCGCTTGCAATAGCGTTGTCGCGAAACTTAAACGCGAAAATCTTTCGTAAATCTTTTCGCGGAGCGGTTCGTAACAACTCTCCCGATGACCTTGACACGGTATATTAAAAATGGATACTTTATTCACGAATATGCACGGCGGCATGAAGCCTTTGGCTGAAAAAATGCGGCCCAAAAAGTTGGAGGATTTCGTCGGGCAGCAGCACATTCTGGGCGAGGGCAAATTGCTTGGCCGTTTGATACAGGCGAAAAGGGTCCCCAGTTCTATTTTTTACGGCCCGCCCGGTACGGGCAAGACCACGCTTGCCAGAATGATAGCCGACGGGGCGGGCGCGTACTTTGTAAAGATGAACGCAATATCGAGCGGCGTTGCGGACGCCAAAGCCGTTATCGACGAGGCGAAAAAGAACTTTGAAATGTACGGCAGGAAGACTTATTTGCTGCTTGACGAAATCCACAGGTGGTCTAAAACCCAATCGGATTCTTTGCTCGCGAGCCTTGAAGAAGGGTTTTTATGCTTAATCGGCAGCACCACGGAAAATCCGGCTTTTTCTTTGACCCGCGCCTTAGTGAGCCGCTGTTCGTTGTTTGAATTTAGAAAAGTGGAAGCGGAGGCCGTCAAGCAGGTTTTGAAGAGGGCCATAGCGGCGCAGGACGGTTTAAAGGCTTACAACATTAAGATTGACGACGAGGCTTTGGCCTATTTTGCAACCGCGTGCGCGGGCGATGTCAGGAGCGCGTTGAACGGGCTGGAAATCGGCGCGGTAACCACTCCCATGAACGCCGCCATGGAAACGGTCGTCACAAAGGAAATAGCCGCGGAATGCCTTCAAAAAAAGGCGTTGAGTTTGAACGAAGATGTGTTTTACCATATTTTAAGCGCGTTTTGCAAAAGCCTTCGCGGCAGCGATGTCACCGCGGCGTTATATTACGCGAACCGTTTAATCGAGGCCGGATGCGAGCCCCAACTTTTAGCAAGAAGGACTATTTGCCACGCCTCGGAGGATTGCAACAGCGCGTCCGCGCTCAATACCGCCTGCAACGCTTTGTACGCGCTTGACAATATCGGTATGCCGGAGGGGAATTTGGCGTTGACACAGGCCATAATCGCTGTTTGCGAGGCACCGAAAGACAATAGGGTTGTCATCGCAAAAGGCATGGCCATTGACGACGCGCAAAACCATCCGGACGACAATATTCCCGCATACTTGAAAAACCACACCGAGGCGAGCAAAAATTATAAATACCCGCACGATTATCCCGGCGGAGTAGTAGAGCAGCAATATTTGCCGGATTCGTTGAAAGATCGGTGTTACTATAAAAGAAAAACGCGTAACGGCTGAAAATTTTTAAGACCGTCTGAACGCGGTGAAGACTCCCTCCGCGCCCCGTTTCAAAAACTTTTGGGAGTGTACAATCCGCGTTGCTCGTGAGCACGGCTCGGCCTTGCGAGGATGACGCGTAAAGCGTCCATTGTTGTTGCCAATCTCTATATAAAAAGGTACGTTTCGTGTTTGGTAGAGATTGCCGCGTCGCGCTTCGCGCTCCTCGCAATGACCGGTAGCAACGCGGTTTGTACACTCCCAAACTTTTATATAGTTTGACACTAACGGTATCGTTATGGTATACTGTCAACGTGAAAGATCTTGATATGAAAGATGTCGCAGGGTGCGAAAAGCCGCGCATATACAGGAATAAAATTTTTATCTTTTGCCTGCCTCTCGGGGCAAGCACAATCGCGGCGGCAGCGGCAATCGTTTGGTTTTTTCCTATATTTGAATATACCGATTCTATAACTGTTTCGTGTATTTTCGGTTTCATGTCCCTTTGGGGTTACGGTTTAAGCGCGGTTGTTATCGTCAATTACAAACGGTACGTCAAATATTGCCGCCATATTTATGAATACGGCGAAGTTTTAAACGCCGAAATCCTCGGTTTTGGTGAAAAGAGGGCGACCGCGCCCCGTTCCCGCCGGATATATAGTTTCTTTGCCGTTTATTATAGAGTTGCAACGGAACAAGGAAACGTTGAAAAGCGTACAAGTTATATATTCACAAAAGACGAAATCGAACGTTACAAAAATCTCGGCAGTTTTAAGGTTTGCTACGATAAACGCGAGAACACGGCGATTTATTTGCGATAAATTTGAAAACATTAAACCGTGAATTAGTACGAAAAAGGCATTTTGCGGATATACCGGGGCGTGTTGACAAATCGGTACGCCCCCCCTACGCGCGCCAATCACCTCAACCGAAATTCGGCCATTGTCAATTGCTAATTGCAAGTGACAATTTGCGGTCAGCGATACTTTTTAACGTCCTCGGCGGTGATTTTGCGTATCACGGAGCAAGGGTTCCCCGCCGCCAAAACGCCCGCCGGAATGTCTTTTATGACCACGCTGCCCGCCCCGATTACAGTTCCGTTCCCGATCGAGACGCCGGGCAGGATTTGCACGCCCGCCCCGATCCATACGCCGTCCCCCACGGTCACGGGATAAGCGTATTCCAAGGCGGCGGCCCGCCTTTCAAAATCCAGAGGATGCCCCGCCGTGTAAATGCCAACGTTAGGCGCGATCAGCACGTCGTCGCCGAACGTTACCTTTGCCTCATCCAAAACGATAAAATTGTAATTGGAAAAGAATCGCTCGCCGATTTCGATGTTGTACCCGTAGTCGCACCGGAAAGGGGTTTCCACCGTGAACATTTTGCCGCACTTTCCAAAAAGCCCACGCAAAATCTCCCGCCCTTTTTCCGCCTCCGAGGGGGAAAGCCTGTTGAATACGAAAAGTTTTTCCCTTGCCGCCGCCCGTTCCGCGACCAGTTCCGCCCCGTCGAACGGTTGGTACAACAAGCCCAACGCCGATTTCTCTTTTTCCGTCATACGTTTGCCCTTTGCGCCGCGAGCGCGTAGCCCTCTTTCAGCGACGTGCCGAACTGCCGCTTGAAATTTTCCTCGTTCTTTTCAAGGTAGATTTTAAACAATTCGTCGCTTGTCATGCCGGCGTTCAAACACATGCCGATAAAGAAATGCAAAATATCGACCAATTCCTCTTTGACTTTGGCCCCGTCCACGGGCTGCGGATTTTTCCACCATTTAAAGCGCGCCTCGTCCAGAAGTTCGCCGAGTTCCGAAATCATCGCCAGCGTTTCCTTTTGGATCCATTCGGACGGCGTGAAATTCAACCCGCGTTTTTCAATCAAAAACGCGTCCAATTTCTGTTGGCACTCGAAAATAACGTCTAATTTATCTTTCATTTTGTCCTTTCGGGGCGGGGTTCATCGTTCCGATTCCCCGTCGGCGGGAGCCTCTTTCGCCGTTTTGTATTCCCGCAGCGCCAACGCGAGTTGAGCGGGGCAGGACGTACCGTTGCGGCATTTGATGTCCTTGAAGCCGGCGATGAGTTCGTCGATGTCGCGCCCTATGCACAACCGCGAGACCGCCTGTAAATTCCCGCTGCACCCGCCGACGAACCGGCAGTCGGCCAGTTTGTTGTCATGCACCTTGAATATGATTTGTTTCGAGCATGTCCCGCTGGTGCGGTAACTTTCCATTGACTTGAATATTTCCACTTTTACCTCTCTTAATAATTGATTGTTGACGAGCCGAAGAGTTGTTGCGCAACCTCTATTCTAAACAGAGTGAAGACTCGCAGCCTTGCAAGCGAACCCTTTCACGGTCATTCTTTCCGTGAGTGGAAACTCCCGACCGAGCCGTTCAAGGCGCGGGGATCCGGAGTTTAACGACTGTTTACAGTATAGCATGGAATTTGCAAATTGTCAATAGATTGCTGTCCACCGGGAGTGTACATAATGATTAATGATTAATTGTTGACCTGTCGAAAAAGGGGCTTTGGGTGTGCTGTATGGTTTTTGCCCACGCGAAAAGCGGCCATTGTCGCCAATCTCTATATAAAAAGATGCATTTCGTGTTTGTAGAGATTGCCGCGTCGCGCTTCGCGCTCCTCGCAATGACCACCCGCGGCTTGCCGCAATAGAGTTGAAACCTCTCTGCGAAATCTTTACGGGTCTTTATGTGTACGGAAAAAATAGAAATCTGGGCGCGCTCTATACCATTCGTTTGTTTGACTTCTTTGCCGCGTTCGTGCTATAATAACACTGTATAATGGATTTGTCGGGAAATACAACCGTAAATAAGTTGATTTTGCTTTTTGTTTTCGACAAAATGGAAATTCCGCTTACCGAAAACACAATTATCGAAATGTGTTCCAGCCGTTCTACGCCCTGGATCAATTATATGGAATGCAAACAGGCAATGGCGCAACTCTTGGAAGCCGGTTTCATCTATTGCCCGACAAGCAACGCCAATAAGGAAAACTATTACACGATTACGCCCGACGGGCGCGTCTGCTTGGCGCATTTTTTTATCCGTATCCCCACTTCCCTGCGCGGGGAGATCACCGATTACATTCGCGAAAACCGCATGAATTTCCGGCGCAAGCAGGAATATTTCCGCGATTACTACAAGAACGCCGACGGCACCTATACCGTTAAATTGCGTATTCACGACCCCGTTCAGACCGTGCTGGAAATCCAGTTGAACGTCGCCAACCGCTTTATCGCCAAATCGGTCTATCAAAAGTGGGAGGAAAAAGCGGCGGCGGTTTACAGCCTTTTACACGAACAACTCATAGAATAACGACGGCGGCGCGGCGCAATAGGCTTGTTGCGGAAGGGAGTGTACAAACAGCATTGCTACCGGTCATTGCGAGGAGCGCAAAGCGCGACGCGGCAATCCCTGCCGAACACGAAACGCACCTTTTTATATAGAGATTGCTTCGTCAGACGCTTTACGCGTCCCCCTCGCAATGACCTGCCGTGTTTATGAGCAATGCGGTTTGTACACTCCCGTTGCGGAATGAAAAGGCGAACGGAAGCAACGGTTTCTAACGCGGGGGCCTATCCTAAAAAGAAAGGGGTAAGGACGGCAAATTGAATAAAACCGCTATTCCGCCGAATCAATCTCTTTAAAATGTTCATGTCCCCGTAGCTCAATCGGATGGAGCAATGGCCTTCTAAGCCATCGGATAGGCGTTCAAATCGCCTCGGGGACGCCAAAAACCCGAATTTTTCAACTGAAACCGCGCCTGTTACATGTCCCGCTCGTTCAAATGGCAATGGTAATCGACGATCGGCAGGGCTTTAATCTCCGCGTACAAGTCCCGCGCCGCCCCGCCGCCGAGCAGGACGCCGTCCCCAAAAAAATTTTCCGTTTTGTTTTCCGTCATACTCTATAATTTCCGTTGCGGTTCGGCGGTTGGCGATCCGCCGTATCAGCCCGCTATTTGCCCGCTCCGGACGATGTTGTCGAAACTGATTTTCAAACTCTCAAACGGGTCGCGGTCGCAAACGTCCTGTTCGACGGCCGCCCAAAGCACGCCCGCCTTTTTACACGCCCCGACGATCGCGCCGTAGTCCATGTTGCCCTCGTAGATTTCCGCCATTCGGTTTTGGCCCTCCGGCGCGGCGCGCATGTCTTTCAGGTGCACGACATCCGCGCGACCGGCGTATTCCTCCATAAACTTGACCGGGGAAACGCCCGCGTACTGAATCCAATAAAAATCCGGCAAAAAGCCGAATTTGCCCGCGTCGGTACGGTCGCGCAAATAATCCAGCGGACGGACGCCGCCGTACCGGATAAACTCGTGCGCGTGGTTGTGGTACAGGAATTTCAAGCCCGCCGCGCTCAATTTTTCCGTCGCGGGCGCAATTTTGTCCAAAAAG
>JAISFM010000195.1 GCA_031263605.1 Clostridiales bacterium
GCAACTGTTTTGGGAAAGTTTTTAACCGGAGCGGAAAACGGGAGCGTACAAACCGCAAGGGCGACGCCGTCGGCGTCTAAAAATCTTTTCGGTTCTTTTGACGCAAACCCCCGTGAACCGCTCGTTCGCAGCGGCGCTGCGAACTGCGCTTTCACATGATTTTGCTCTCAAAAATAATTCGAAAATATTTTTGCCTTGCGGCTTGTACACTCCCCTGAAAATTTGACTGTTCCCGATTTTTATGGTATACTGTTCCCGTAGAAAAGGAGCGTTTAACTCTGCATGGCAATGACGATGACGCAAAAGATCCTCGCGGCGCACGCGGGATTAAAGGAAGTGGCGGCGGGGCAACTGATCACCGCCAAAGTCGATTTGGTGCTGGCCAACGACGTGACCGCGCCCGTGGCGGTCAAGGAATTTGAACGCGCGGGCATTCCGTCCGTGCGCGACAGCAAAGCGATCGCGCTTGTGATGGACCACTTCACGCCCAACAAGGACATCAAAGCCGCCGAGCAATGCAAATGCGTCCGCGCCTTTGCCCGCGCCCACGGGATTGAGAACTTTTTCGACGTGGGCGAAATGGGCATCGAACACGCCCTGCTGCCCGAAAAAGGGCTGGTCGGCCCCGGCGACTGCGTGATCGGCGCGGACAGCCACACCTGCACCTACGGCGCGTTGGGCGCGTTCTCGACGGGCATGGGCAGCACCGACATCGCGGCGGGCTTCGCGCGCGGCGAGGCGTGGTTCAAGGTGCCGCCCGCGCTGAAATTCGTCTTAAAAAACAAGCCCGCGAAATACGTCACGGGCAAGGACGTCATTTTGCACATCATCGGCAAAATCGGCGTGGACGGCGCGCTGTACAAATCCATGGAATTTACGGGCGGCGGGCTGGACTATTTGAACATCGACGACCGCTTTACGATCGCCAACATGGCCATCGAGGCGGGCGCGAAAAACGGCATTCTGCCCGCCGACAGGGTTGCGCTGGACTATGTGAAAGGCCGTTTCCGGCGCGAGCCGAAAATTTACGAGGCCGACGCGGACGCCGAATACGAAAGCGTCACGGAAATCGATTTGGCCGCCCTTCAACCGGTCGTCGCGTTCCCCCACCTGCCGAGCAACACGCGGGCTATCGGAGAAGTCGGCGACGTGCCGATCGACCAAGTCGTGATCGGCAGTTGCACGAACGGGCATATCACGGATTTGCGGATAGCGGCGGGGATTTTAAAGGGGCGGCGCGTCGCCAAAGGCGTGCGGGCGATTGTGATTCCGGCGACCAACGAAATCTATTTGCAGGCGATGAAAGAGGGGCTTGTCGAGGCCTTCATTCGGGCGGGCGCGGTTGTGTCCACCCCCACCTGCGGGCCGTGTTTGGGCGGGCATATGGGCATTTTGGCGGCGGGCGAGCGCGCGGTCTCGACGACCAACCGCAACTTTGTCGGCCGCATGGGGCATCCCGAATCCGAGGTGTACCTTGCCTCGCCCTATATCGCGGCGGCAAGCGCGGTATTGGGAAGGATTGCCTCGCCCGACGAATTATAAACGGCACGAACGGCGAGTTTTGGGAAGGGGTCTGCGGGGAAAACTTTTTTGCATGAAAGTTTCCTCCCGCGCCCCATTCTCTAACTTTAACTTTACGAATAGGAGTACCTTTTATGGAAACAACGGGAACGGTTTTTAAATACGGCTCGAACGTGGATACGGACGTAATCATACCGGCGCGGTATTTGAACACGACCTCGCACGCGGAATTGGCCGCGCACTGCATGGAGGACATCGACCGCGACTTTGTGAAGAAAGTCAAATCGGGCGACGTGATTGTCGCCGAGGACAATTTCGGTTGCGGCTCCTCCCGCGAACACGCCCCGATCGCGATCAAGGCGAGCGGCGTTTCCTGCGTGATCGCCAACACGTTCGCGCGGATTTTTTACCGCAACGCGATCAACACCGGCCTGCCGATTTTGGAATGCCCCGACGCCGTTCGGGCTATCCGTGCGGGCGACAAGGTTTCGGCGGATTTCGCGACGGGGACGATCAAAAACGAAACGTCCGGCAAAGTTTTTCACGCCGCCCCGTTCCCCGAATCGATCCGGCGCATCATAAACGCCGGCGGGCTGTTGAATTTCATTAAACAACAATAGGCTTGTTTCCTCACCGGCGCGGAATTTTTAGCGAAGAGTTATGAAACAAGAGTTCTAATCTCATGTAAACAACCTTTAACCTATAAAAAATCGCAACGACAGCCGTCATAGATTAGGTGTCAGCCGAACAACAGGCGGGCGGGTCGGCGAGGGCGCGTAGACCCTCCTACGCAACCGAGCCGACCGACCCGCGCGCAGTTCGGATCACGCCTGATATATGACGGCCAAAGGAGAGTTTTATGAATTACAAAATAGCCGTGATAGACGGCGACGGAATAGGCCCCGAAGTGGTGGCCGCCGCATTGAACGTCTTAAACGCAATCGGCAAGAAATTCAAGCATAAATTCAATTTTAAGCGCGTCCTCATGGGCGGGCGCGCGATCGACGCGACAGGGGTCCCCCTGCCCAAGGAAACGGTTTCGGCCTGCAAGCGCAGCGACGCCGTGCTGCTGGGCGCGGTCGGCGGCCCGAAGTGGGACAAACTGCCGGGGCATTTGCGCCCCGAGGCGGGTCTATTGGGCATTCGGGCGGCTCTCGGCCTTTACGCCAACATCCGCCCCGCCGTGCTGTACCCCTCTTTGGCGGATGCCTGCCCCCTGCGCCCCGACATCGCCGCGAAAGGGATTGACTTGATCGTCGTGCGCGAATTGACGGGCGGCATGTACTTTGGCAAACGCGGCTTGCGCGAGGGCAAGTTCGGCGCGGAAGCGTGGGACACCGAAAAATACAACGTCATGGAAATCCGGCGCATCTGCAAAATCGGTTTCGAGACGGCGCGCGCGCGGCGCGGGAAATTGACCAGCATCGACAAGGCCAACGTTTTGGAGAGCAGCCGTTTGTGGCGCAAGACCGTCCATGAAATGGCCGCCGATTATCCCGACGTCGCGTTGGACGACATGTTGGTGGACAATGCCGCCATGCAACTCGTCCGAAATCCGGCGCAGTTCGACGTGATTGTAACGAGCAACATTTTCGGGGATATTCTCAGCGACGAAGCGTCCATGGTTACGGGCAGCATCGGCCTTTTGGCGTCTTCCTCGTTGGGCGAAAAGAATCCGGGCCTGTTCGAGCCGATTCACGGCAGCGCGCCCGACATCGCGGGGCAGGACAAGGCCGACCCGATCGCCACGATTTTGTCCGCCGCCATGCTGCTGCGCTCCTTGAAATTGGGCGCGGAGGCGAACGCCGTCGAAACGGCCGTCAAGCGCACATTGTCCGAAACCCCTTTCCGCACCGTTGACATCGCCTCGGCCGGCCAAACGGTCGTGGGTTGTTCGCGCATGGGCGAGGTGGTTGAAGGATATATTTAAAATTTGTTACGGGAGCGGGCAAATATAGGATTATATAAGAAATACGGAAAACAAAAGACAGCCCAAATGAGGAAGTGCGGAAAAACGGCGCAAGCGCGGGAAAACAGAATGATGCGGGAAAAGGCATTCGATTGAGCCGAGTCGGTTGGCGGCATGAGCGGATGGGCAATCGGCAGACAGTCAGGCACGAGCAAAACAACCGCTTGCAATAGACTTGTTGCGAAATTAAAAGGCGAGCGGAATTGCAATGAATTTTTGCGACAAACAAAGATAAAAATTGATGATTGTAGCAACGCTACTATCAAAATTTTTATCAAAGTTTATCACGAAAAGACGCGCAGGGCCGCCGCAAGTTAATTTCGCAACAAGTCTAATGGGGCTAAAAAAAAGCGCGTAGACCGATTTAGCGGCAAAGGCTGCTATACAGTTTCAAAAAAAGACGGCTTGCTTGGCAAGCCGTCTTTTAATTCCCTATTTTTGCAGTTTACGCAAAAACGGCGGTATATTCGGATCGTCGGCCGTCGGTACGCGGCCGGACGGTATGCCGGAGTCGGCGGGCCGGGGCTGGCCTTGAACCGGTTGGCCCGAACGCGGCGGCGGATACCCTTGCGGCTGCTGCTGCGGGTTGGCGGGCCGCGCATAGAAACCCTGTTGCTGCCCGCCGAACAGTTCGCCGGGACGCCCGCCCCGCGCGGGCTGCTGCGCGGACGGCCGCGGCTCGGACGAACCCGACAAAATACTCAAATAATCGTACTTATCCGAACCCTGCGGCGCGTTGATAGGCGCGTTTTGATAGGGCTTCGCGTTCACGCGCTCCGGATTCTCATAGGGGAAACCCGTGGCGACGATCGTCACGATGACTTCCTCGTTCAAGGATTCGTCCACGCCCGCGCCGAATATAATGTTGCACGAGGGGTCCACGACGTCCTTGATCAGTTCCGACGCTTCTTTGACCTCGGCCAGCGTAATGTCCAAACCGCCGGTGACGTTCAACAAAATCCCCGTCGCGCCCTCGATCGTGGTTTCCAACAGAGGGCTGGAAACGGCCTGCCGAACCGCGTCGATCGTGCGGTTGTCCCCCACGCCGCGCCCGATGCCCATGTGCGCGAGACCCTTGTTTTTCATGATCGTGCAAACGTCCGCAAAGTCCAAATTGATCATCGCGGGCGTCACGATCAAGTCCGAAATGCCCTGTATGCCCTGCCGCAGCACGTCGTCGGCAAAACGGAACGCGTCCACCATCGAGGTGGTTTTCGGAACGACCTGCGACAATTTGTCGTTGGGAATGATGACCAGCGTGTCCACCACCTTGCGCAGCGCGGCGATGCCCAACTCGGCGTTGTGCATACGCGGCCGCCCCTCGAACTCGAAAGGCTTGGTCACCACGGCGACCGTTAAAATGCCCATCTCCTTGGCGATTTGCGCGACTACGGGAGCCGCGCCCGTGCCCGTGCCGCCGCCCATGCCCGCCGTGACGAACACGAGGTCGGTGCCCGACAACGCTTCCGCGATCGCCGCTTTGCTTTCCTCGGCGGCCTTCTGCCCGATTTCGGGGTTGCCGCCCGCGCCGAGGCCGCGCGTCAGTTTTTCGCCGATCTGAATCCTATGCGTGGCGCGCGACATCAACAACGCCTGTTTGTCGGTGTTGACCGCGATAAACTGCGCGCTCTTTAAATTGACGGCGATCATTCGGTTGACGGCGTTCCCGCCGCCGCCGCCCACGCCGATGACTTTAATCTGGGCTACGGGCTGAATCGCGTTTTTTGCGTCGTATTGCATTATATTGCTCCTTTAAATGGGCGGCGCGTCGTCGGGTTGAGCGACGGTTTGCCCTTCGGTTAACGTTTATATGTAAGTAGGAAGTAGGAAGTAGGAAGGACGAAGGACGAAGTGTCGGATGCTGTCGCAAATCGAAACTTTTATTATGCTATACGTTTCTTACCCGCCGACCGGCTTGCTTGACGAAACCCGACCGACCTTCCTACTTCCTACTTGCAATCTTACCCGCCGACCGGCTTGCTTGACGAAACCCGACCGACCTTCCTACTTCGTCCTTCCTACTTCCTACTTATCCAACCGCCTTCCTACTTGCAAACCTACTTCCCTTTCACCCTGTCCAATAAACGCGCCAACAAACTTTGGCGCGGCGGCGACCCCGTCTCGTTGATCGCCATATCGAGCACGCCCAACGGCGCGGACATATAGGGGCGGTTCAGCATGGCCTGTTTGGGCGCGGTCAATTCCACGCCCCTGTTCAACTGTTTGGCCAACTGCTCCTTGCCGCCCTTTAAATAGGCCAAGCCGCCGCCCGTCAAATGCAACGGCGCGTAGCGCGGAAAGCCGCTGTTGTCCTCTGTGGCCAAGCATTTCCCGACGATCTCGCCTATGTATTGCACGCGAGCCTCCACGATTTCGTTGACCTGTTTGGCGGGAAACGCTCTCGGCTCCCCGTTCATCAGAATTTCGTATTTGTCGTCCTCGGACACGTCCAAAGACAGAATGACTTTGCGCTTCAAATTCTCGGCGTCGGCGAACGGGATGCCCAAAATCTGCGACAAGTCGCCCGCAATATGGCCGCCCCCAACCGAAAAACTTTTCATATTGATCATGCCGTCGCCCTGTACAAAGGACAGCGTACCGGTAATGTACCCGACGTCCAACAGCACGACCGATTGGTCGCGGGCCTCCGGCGGGAACAAGTACAACGCTTCCGCAAGGGGCGAGGACACAAATTCCGCCTCCTCTATGCCCGCCTGCGCCAGAATCTTTCTGACGGATTCGATAAAACGGCATTCGCACAGAATATAGGCGAGGCGCGCCGATAATTTTCCGGTGAGCAATCCGTCGGGCGTCGCCATGCGGCGGCTGTCGTCGGTTTGAAACCAAACCGCGCCCTGATTGATCACCTCGTAATCGGGCTTGCCCTCGTATTTTTCGCGCCCGATGTCGAACAGTTCCCTGACGTCGCTCGGCAGTACGCGCCGCTTTTTGGCGAAGTTGACGTTGGCGTCCTCGCAAACGGCGGTCGTAAATTCCCCCGGGACGCCGACAAACAAACGGCCGATTTTCGTCCGGCTGTTGGTTTCGGCGTTGTTGATCGCATAGGAAACCGCGTCCGCTAACTTTTCCGGCTCGAACCATTCGCCGTCCGCGAAGCCGCCGTAATGCGCCTCGCCGCTCCCGAGCAGGTTGATCGAGCGGTTGACACCCCGCTCGCCGACCAAAACGGTGAGTTTGCCCGACCCGAAGTCTAAAATTGAGGATTCATTGCGTATCATTTTAGGTAAAAGATAAAAGGTCAAGGTGAAAGTCTTTAACTTTTATCTATATCATTTTAAGGTAAAAGATAAAAGGTAAAAGATAAGGTTGAATCTTTAACTTTTATCGATATCTAATAATTATATCCTTTTTACGGCGTAAAAGTCAAACGATTTGCCCCTGTGCGCGGCCGATAGGCGGCTGCGCCAGCAGGAAAGACGAAAGATTAAGTAGGAAGTAGGAAGGACGAAGGACGAAGTGTCGGATGCTTACGCAAGAAATAACATTTATTATGCTGTATGTTTCATACCCGCCGACAGGCTTGCTTGACGAAACCCGACCGACCTTCGTCCTTCCTACTTGCAATCCTACTTGCTATCTTACCCGCCGACAGGCTTGCTCAGGCGAAACCCGACCGTCCTTCCTACTTCGTCCTTCGTCCTTCCTACTTATCCAACCGCCCTTCCTACTTCGTCCTTACGTTAATCCGTGAATTTCTCCAACTCCACGCCCGCCTCTTGGCACAACTTCACCGAAAACTCGTCGGGATAGTCCTCGCAAAAGACGATGCGTTTAATGCCGCTGTTGATGATGATCTTGCTGCAAATCACGCAGGGCTGGTGCGTACAATAGATCGTCGCGCCGTCGATCGAAACGCCTATTTTGGCGGCTTGGATGACGGCGTTCTGTTCGGCGTGTACGGCGTAACAAATTTCATGGCGCGTCCCGCTGGGAATCCCCATCTTTTGCCGCATACATTCCCCGCGCTCTTTACAGGAAACGATCCCGCTGCCCGCGCCGTTATAGCCCGTCGTCAGCATACGCTTGTCCCGCGCGATGACCGCGCCGACCTGCCTGTCCTCTTTAAAGCAACTGGACCATTTGCCCACGGTGCGCGCGATTTCCATAAAACGCGCGTCCCATTTTTTGCGGCTTCTCGCCTCCACTTCGGCGAATGTGACGGATTCCCCGTTGGTTAATTTGGGCATAGGCGCACCTCCTGATTTTGAACCTGTCTTTATCGTCCGTTTTTTCGCCGTTTTGTGGACGGCAAGAAAAGCAGTATACAACATATAGCGAAATCTGTCGAACGCTTTGTGTATATTGTATCACAATTGAAATGAAAACGCAATCTTTTTTCCGTTACTTGTACTTATTTTTGTGCGTTTCCCGCAATTCGTCGAAAATCCCGACATACCGTTCCCAACGCTCGCGGCAAAGGCCGCCCTTTTCCGCCGCCCGTATCACGGCGCAATCCGGCTCCCGCGTGTGGTTGCACCCGCGCACGGCGCAATTTTGGGCGAACCCGACAAAGTCGGGATAGAAATATTTCAACTCCCCGTAAAAAAGATCGCCCGCTCCCAGCATGGAAAAGCCCGGCGTGTCGGCTATATAGGCCTGCCCGCCCGCCGCCGCCAAAGGGACGGCCGCCGTTGTCAAGGGGATTGCGCTGTTGCCAGCCCCGTCAAGGGGGCCGCGCTGTTGACAGCCGTCCGCATAGAGCGGATACAAACGGCAGGCGCGGGTCGTGTGCTTGCCGCGCCCGATCTTTTGCGACAGTTCCCCCACTTCCGCGTTTATGCCGGGCAGCAGCCGGTTGAGCAAACTGCTTTTGCCGACCGCCGACTGCCCCGCCAGGCACGTTACGCCGCCGACGCGCGCCGCCGCCCGCCGCAACGCTTCGATGCCAGACCCGTCCAAAGCGGAAACCGATAAAACGGATTGCCCCGCCGGCTCGTAATTGCGGCGGGCGCGCCCGTACAGTTCGCCCGCGTCCCCCGTATCGCTCTTATTGACGCAGAGGATCGGCTCGATTCCGTTCTTGAAACAATGTATCAGAAGTTTGTCCGCCAAATAAAAATCGGGCGCGGGCGCGGGCGACAGCACGATCACGCAAGCGGCGACGTTGGCAAGCAGCGGCCGCGCCAGCAAATTTTTGCGCGGCGCGACCCTGTCGATCCCGCCCGCGCGATCCCACTCCGCGTCGTCGCCCGCGTATACGCCGCCCTCGCGCAGTTTTCCCCGCGCGGGGCAAAAAACCTCGCGCCCGTCCGCGCCGCGGACGAGAAAGCCGCCGCGTTTCGCCTGTAAAACTTTATATGTCATTTTTAAACCGCGCCGGCAATCGATCCGGTTGAACGCCGCGTCGTACTGCCGCCAACCATAACGACATCTTTATTCTCCGCTCTTATATTTTTCATAGAAACTTGCGCGTACAGTGTAACACAAATTGCCGAAAAACGCAAATACTATTCACCTCGGGGAGTGTACAAACAGCGTTGCTATGGGTCATTGCGAGGAGCGTGAAGCGCGACGCGGCAATCTCTGCCAAACACAGGAACGCCCCGCGCTTTCCTCTCTCATTCCGAACGCGCTACCCTCTGTCATGAGAGTTGCTGCAAAAATCCGTCGCAATTCCGCCCGCCTTTTAATTCCGCTGCAAGTCTAATGCCAGAAATTTTGACATTTCGCGCGTTTTTCCATGCGCCGCCGCGACGGAAAAAGCATAGCCGTATGCTATACTGTTTAAGAGCCCGTTTGCATAAAATAAAAATGCAACCGGCTTTTAAAAGGAACATACAAAAATGAAACGGAACATGGTTCGGTGGCTGGCGGATATGCGGGCGGCAAAGGTCAAAAAGGCGTTGCCGATCTTGTCTTTCCCCTGCGTTCAGTTGATGAATATCTCGGTCAAGGATTTGATTTCCTCGTCCGACAATCAAGCGCGGGGCATGAAACTTGTGGCCGACCGCTGCCCCGCCGCGGCGGCGGTCAGTTTGATGGATTTGTCGGTGGAGGCGGAATGCTTTGGCAGTACTATCCGCTTTTCCGATTTCGAGGTGCCCACGGTTATCGGCGGGATCGTATCGGACAAAGAGGGGGCCGAAGCCCTGAAAGTCCCCCAAATCGGTGCGGGGCGCACGGGCATTTATATCGAGGCAATCGAAAAAGCCGCGCAATCGATCGCCGACCGGCCGACGCTCGCGGGCGTGATCGGGCCGTTCTCGTTGGCTGGCCGCCTCTGCGACGTGTCGCAAGCGATGATTTACTGCTACGACGAGCCGGACATGATCCATACGCTGATGGGCAAAGCGACCGATTTCCTGATCGATTATATCGAGGCGTTTAATCAGGCGGGCGCGAACGGCGTACTGATCGCCGAGCCTTTGACGGGCCTGCTGTCCCCCGATTTGGCAAAGGAATTTTCCGAGCCTTATGTCCGGAAAATCGCGCGCGCGGTCAAAGATGAATCCTTTATCGCGGTCTATCACAACTGCGGCGGCGCGACAATCAAGATGATCGATTCGATTTTGGCGACCGAAGCGTCGGCGTTCCATTTCGGCAACGCGATCAGCATGGCCGAGATGATGCCGCGTATCCCCGCCGACGTTATTGCGATGGGCAACGTCGAACCGGCGGGACGGTTCCGCAACGGCACGCCCGAATCGGTCAAGGCCGAAACAAAACGGATCATGAGCGAATGCCGCGAGTATCCCAACTTTGTAATCTCGTCGGGCTGCGACATTCCCCCGATGTCCCCGTGGGAAAACATCGACGCGTTTTTCGCCGCGGTCAATGAATTTTATGAGGGATAGGGGTTGGGGTTAGGGTTAGGCGGGGGTTGGGGTTGGGGGGGGGGGGGGGGGGGGGGGGGGGGGGGGGGGGGGGGGGGGGGGTCGGGGTGGCGGC
>JAISFM010000278.1 GCA_031263605.1 Clostridiales bacterium
GTCGGCGGTATCCACGGCTTGGAGCGCGTTCTCCGCGTGGCTGACAATCGCGGAAATTTCCTTTTCCATTTCCATAATGGGAAAAGTATACCATATTTTGTTTATTTACGCAACCAAAGTAAAACTGAACGCGCAAAAAGATGCGTTTCGTGTTTTACAGAGATTGCCGCGTCGCGCTTCGCGCTCCTCGCAATGACCCCGTATTCATTTCGTTGCAAGTCTAATGACCGGCGGCAACGCCATTTGTACACTCCCACATCGACGAAGTTGTCCGCGCGCCCGATTTCATGCCGGATATTGTATACGGTGAAGGACATTTCGGAAACCACGCATACGAAAAGGCGCGTTTCGTGTTTTGCAGAGATTGCCGCGTCGCGCTTCGCGCTCCTCGCAATGACTTGCGGGGCGCTTCGCGCTCCTCGCAACGATATATCGAGTTTATGTTCAACGCGGTTTGTCCGCTCCCTCTTTGAAATTGGGGCGCATAAAATCAGAAAAGCGGCATTATTGCAATTTTTAAAAGAAAACAAACGAAAAGATTTGACAAACCCCGCGCAAATAGGTATAATTAAAAGTTGAGAAGTATGAATAAAGAGCACTACAACAATAAAAAATCGGCGCGGTACCGTTCAAAGTTTTTACGGCCGAAATTTTGGAATTTTAATTTTCAGTTCTCAATTTTCGCATTGTGTTTCTGCCTCTCCCTCGGCGCGCTGTTCCCGCTTGCTTTTCGTTCGTCCGCGCTCGACCTTGCGCCCGTCAACGCGCAGGGCGGTTACCGATGGTTTTCCGCGCCGCTGAACGTCGCGTTCTCGGAAAATTCCGCGTTTGTCGCCGACGCGAATTACGGCGTGTTCCGGTTTGACGAAAATCGTGCTTTGCAGGAAATTTTGACCGTTCCCGACGCGGACGGGTACGGCGATATCGCGTTTGCAAACAATGTGCTGGCCGGCCTCGCGGACGGCAAACTGTATGTCAAGCATTTGCCGGACGACGGAAGTTGGACGGTGGACGATACGGCCGATTCCCTATTGAACAATTCCTACGCCGCCTTGGCCGCCGCTCCGTCGGGCTTGCTGTTCGCCCTTAAACAGGACGGGAAAATCGATATGATTTCCGTAACGCCCGCGACCGCGGCATCAGTAATAACAATCGCTTCGAGCGGCACCGTAAACCCCGCCTCCGTCCCCTGCCCCGTTTCAATCTGCGCGTACAACGGCGGCGTTTTAATCGCCGATAACGGCAAGGGCGGCGGAAACGGCTCGATCGCCTTTTATAGCGCGGCGGGCGAAGCGGGCGCGCGCCCAATCCTAGACCTGCCCCCGATCCGCCATATCGTGGGCGCGGGCGGCGCGTCCGATAATACCGTCATCGCGGCGCATGAGAACGGCGATCTTGTAAAATACGATTTAACGACAGGCGCGATCCTCGCGCGGACGGGCCGCGCCGACGGGCATATTTCCGCTCCCGCGCGCGTGTCGGTTTACGGCGGCGCGGCGTATGTGTCCGACTCGGATACCCTCGCCGTCAATCGGTACGGTTTAAACGATTTAAACTTTCAAGAAGCCTATTTTTATTCCCGAGGCTCCGACGCGGGGCGGCTGAACGGCCCGGGCGGCCTCGCGGTTTGGGGCGGCGGCATGATCGTCGCGGACACCGGGAACCGGCGCGTACAGGTTTGGAACAACGCCCGGGTTCAAGTTATCGGAAATTCCGGCGCGGATCCGTTCATCGCGCCTTACGATGCGGCGGCGGACGCCGAGGGCAATATCTATGTCGCGGACAACCGCACAGGCCTTTACAAATTCAACAGGGACGAAACAGGCTATACCCAAACATATAAAACCGTTTTAAACGGCGGGCGCGCGTCCGTGACCGCAATCGCGGCGACGCCGGACGGCAAACTGTTCGCCGCCGATCGATTGAACAACCGCGTTTATCTGACGCGGGAAACCCAAAGCGGAGACGCGCAAACGAAAACCTATTGCGGCCTGCCCGCCGCGCCCGCGTCGCTCGCCGCGTCGCACCTGCTCCCCGCCGTATTTTGCTTGACCGAGGACGGAAAGGTTTACTTATTATGCGGCGAGGCGGCCGTCCCCGTGACAAAAGGCGAAAACGACCCGATTTCCCTGCCGAACGCCAAACATATCGCCGTGGACGCGGCGGACAATTTATTCCTCTATACGGAAAACGACCCCGATTTAAACGCGCCCGCGATCGTGAAATACTCCCCTCTGATTTCCCCCGCCGACATTCTGTCCGGCGCGCGCGCGTTGGACGCTTACGCCGCCTATGCCGAGGGGGCGCGCCGCCCCGTTTCCTATCCCGACGGCTTGAACGCAAAGATCGCGGGCATGGCGTGCGACGCGAATACCGGCGAACTGTACCTGTCCGATTTGAACCGCTCCGTCGTTTCGGGGTTCAACGGCCTTTACGGCGAAACGCAAGCGGCCGCCGACCCATATCCGCACCCCGTTGATTACGCCGCCCCCGCCGCCGTGACGAAAATCGAAACCGCGCGGGTCGGGCGCGGCGCGTCCGCTTTCGCCGTGCCTTACGGCTCGCGCCCCGAGGCCGCCTTGAAACAGGACGCGCCCGTGATCGTCCTCGAACGGGATTTGCCCGGCAACGATTACTTCTCCTATGTGTTTTTGCCCGAAACGGGCAAGGCGGGCTATGTGCTGAAAGCCGTTTTGGGCGCGCCCGCCGCCGCCGTAAAGCCCTCGTTCGAGACGGGACGAATCTTCATCGAAATGGCCGATATTTACAAATACCCCTCGAAAAGCGCGCCCGTGCTGACCCGGCTGCCCAAGGACAAAGCGGTCAAACTGCTGGCCGCCCCTATTTTCGAGAGCGGAACCGACAGGTGGTATTGTATCGAAATGGAAAATGGCACGGTCGGCTTTATCGACGTGCTGAACTTGTCAAACTATAAATACCGCCCCACGGACGGGACGCTGGCGACCGACGCGGCGATCGCCCGGTCGGGCGGCGCGGCGTTGTACGAGCGCAACGAGGCGGGCGAATACGTCCCTCTGGACGTGCCGTACCTGCCCGACGGAACGCGCGTGAAAGTCGCGGGCGTGTTCGACCCGAATTCGGACTATACGCCGGTCACGTACCGGCATCCGGAATTTGGCTTGATCGACGGCTATGTGCGTACGAAATACGTCAAATACGATTCGATTTCGCGGTTCCAACTGCTTATGCTGGGCGCGCTCGCCGTTTTACTCGCCGCCGCCGTCCTCGCCTTTGTCGTCGTTCGGAAAAAACGCGGCGGACGGCCTCCCGTCGTTTGACCCGTCCGCATTTTCATAATTCTCGGATTGCGGCGTGAAATTCCGGGGCGCGCTTTCGTCCGATCCGTCCGAATAGTTTTCCGATTGCAGCGTGAAATGCCGGGGCGTACTTTCGCCCGATCCGTCCGAATAGTTTTCCGATTGCGGCGTGAAATGCCGGGGCGTACCGTCTTCTAAACCGCCCGCGTTGAAACTTCCCGTCGGCGCGGATCCGTAATTGCCCGTTTGCGGCGCAAAGCCTTGAAAATCCCGGCTCATCGGCAAATTCCCGTCCGCGGAGATCTGGTTGATCGAGACCTCGAACGCCGTGCGCGTTTCGATTTCCGTCTCGCTCAAACGCTTTTGGTACAGGCGGCTCTGCACCCTGCCTAGGATTTGGATTTTCACGCCGATCGGAATATCCTTCACATAACGCGCGTTCCGCCCCCACGCGATGCAGGGGATGTAATCCGATTTGTTGTAGGCGCGGTTGACGGCCAACAGCAAGTCGCAGATCTCGCGTTTAAAGGGCGTCATGCGGTAGATCGGCGGCTTGCAGATGTAGCCCTCCAATTCGATCGAATTGGGGTTGCGGCTCTCTTGCAACGCCTCGAACTCGCGCACGAACACCGTCAGGCGCAAGCGGCTCGCCCCGTCGGCGAACTTGTTGTAACTGCGCAACTGGCCGTTTAACGCCACCGCGCTGCCGTTTTTCACGTTCCAGCCCGCAATCAAGCGTTCGCTGACGGTGATGGGCAACCTGTCGGACGTATCCGACAGCCGCCTGACTTCGAGGAACATTTCGTAAAAGCCCTCGCCGTAGACGGTGTGGCTGTACACCGGGTCGGTGACGATTGTTCCGGTTAGGAATACCTGGTTTGTCGCTTCCATGTTTTTTATTCTCCTTGTCCTATGTGTTTATTTTATTTTGTTGCGCGGGCGATTGAAAGTTGAAAATTGAAAAGTTTCGGATGCCGGCGCAAATCGGAACTTTGATTGCGCTCTACTGTTTCCCGCCCGCGAGCGGAAACCTTTTAGCGCGAAGGTTTTATCCTTGCTTTTCAACTTTCAATTTTCAACTTTCAACTTCAATTTCCCAAAACCCTACTGTTTCGCCTTCATTTCGCCGGCATGGTCTATCGTATAGTCGCCTGTCAACAGCAAATCGCCCACATGGGTGACCGTATAGCCCTTGTTTTTCAAGCCCAAGAGGATCACGGGCAGCGCATCGGGCGTGTATTTGCCGTCGTTGTGGAACAGAACGATCGAGCCGGGCTTGACCCTTGACAGCACGCGTTCGCTCATCGCCCGCGCGGTCAAATCCTTCCAATCCAGCGAATCGATGTCCCATTGGATCGTTTTCAAGCCCGCCCTTTCGCACACGTTCAGCATTTTGTCGCTGTAATCCCCGAACGGCGCGCGGAATAGTTCCGGCTTTTTGTTCGTCACGCTCTCGATGGACGCGCAGGATTCTTTCAATTCCAAATCCATTTGCGTTTCGTTGAGGCGCGGCATGTGCGGGTGCGTGTTGCTGTGCGTGCCGATCTCCAAACCCGCCTCGTCGATCTTTTTGACGTATTCGGGATACTTGCGCACCCAAAAGCCCACCAAAAAGAACGTCGCCGACACACCGTATTCTTTGAGCGTGTCGAGCAGGCTCTGCGTCCGTTCCGCGCCCCAAGCCGCGTCGAAACTGATAGCGACTTTCTTTTCCGTCGTTTGGACGCGGTAGATCGGCGTCTTGCGCGGATTGACTCCCAGATACACGGCGGCCGCGTCCGACCGTACCAACAGCGTGACGGCCAAAATTAAGACGGCGAGCGCGCACGCGGCCATTTTCAAGGTTCGTTTCCGCACGACGAGGTAGCGCATTTTTTCTCTCTCCCTATCATTTAAACGGACATTTTCCTTTGAGATTGCCCGTCAAGGTTGCCCGTCACAAAGAAAATAGTCCGACCCAAAAAGAAACATCGGATAGAGTAGAAAGAAAAATGTCCGTACAGGGTCGATACCTCGCGGCTTGCCGCGTTGACTGATTAAACTATACTACTCTTAACCTACATGATACACCGCTACTTGCGGCGGGGTATATTCATTACATATATGATACACCATTTTCGGCAAATCTGTATCTTTTTTTTTGTCGATTATTGTCGAATATCGACAGCGGCGTTCAACTGTCAGTTAAGTGACGGTTGTTTTTGCCGTTGCTCTATACTTATGTTTTCCCGTAGCCGCATAGAACACGGAGCGGACAAATAATGGGTTGATATGGGCTCAATGGGGGTGCACAGCAAGCAACTCTCATGACAGAGGGCAGCGCATTCGGAATGCGAGAGGAAAGCGCGGGGCGTTCCTCTGTTCGGTAAAGATTGCCGCGTCGCGCTCCTCGCTCCTCGCAATGACCGTGTATTCATTTCGCTGCAACTCTTATGACAAAGTGGAAAGAAACGCAAATCACCCTCAAAGTTTCTTTTTCGACAGGTCAACAATTAATCATTAATCATTAGTCATTAATCATTCTTGCGGGTTTAATCGAAAATGATAGGACTTTGGGCGCAATAATGACATGGGGTTGCGCATTCGGAATGCGAGAGGAAAGCGCGGGGCGTTCCTCTGTTCGGTAGAGATTGCCGCGTTGTGCGCTTCCGCGCTCCTCGCAATGACAACCGAGGCGTTCGCTCTCCTCACAATGACCGCGTATTCATTTCACCGCAACTCTAATGACGACCGCGCATTCATTTCGCTACAACTCTTAATGACCGGTGGCAATGCGGTTTGTACACTGCCCTCCTCATAGACGGTTTGTACACTCCCCTCCCCATAGAACACTTGCGTTTTTTTTCGCCCTTTGGTATAATACATAAATTGAGTATGAATAAAATTATCGTCATATCGGGCGGCTCGTCGGGAATCGGCGCGGCCGTCCGTGAAAAATTCATGCGGGCGGGCGACACGGTGATCAGTCTTTCGCGTTCCAACACCGCGCAAGATATGAACCATATCCCTTGCGACGTGACCCGCGAGGCGGACGTCGCCGCCGCCGCCGAAATTATTCGGGCGAAATTCGGGCGGGTCGATGTTCTGATCAACAACGCCGGGTTCGGGATTATCGGCGCGACGGAAATGCTGCCCCTCGTTTCGGTTGCCGCCGTGATGGACGTCAACTATACGGGCGCGTTCCTGCTGTCAAAGGCTTGCGTCCCGCTGATGCGGCGCGGCTCGAAAATCGTCAATATCAGTTCGGTGTGCGCGCTGTTTTCCGTACCGTACCGCGGCGTTTACTGCTCGGCCAAAGCCGCGCAAAGTATGCTGTCCTTTTCGATGCGGACGGAATTAAAAAAGAGCGGCATAGCCGTCGTTTGCGTTTGCCCCGGCGAAATCGATACCCCCTTTCCCAAAAACCGCATTATCGTGACGGACACCAACGGCCGCTACGGCGACGCGCCCCAAAAGGACGCCGAACGGATTGAAAAGCGCGCGAAAAAGAGAATGCCCCTTGCCTATGCCGCGAGCAAGATATTCAAAATAGCCGACCGAAAATCCGGCGCGCTGTATATTATCGGAAAGAAATACAAGTTTTTTTACTTCGCGCAAAAGATTCTGCCGTTTTCGTGGTTCTTCGCGATTGCGGAGAAAGCGTTTCAATAGAGTTGCCGCGAACTCATGCGGAATGCTTTTTTTAATGCAAAATGCAGAATGCAGAATGCAGAATTGTTGACCTGTCGGAAAAGAAACTTGGGGTATGATTTAAGTTTCTTGCCCACAGGCAATGCCGATTTAACGAGACCTATCCGCAATTAATCATTTATCAGTAATCATTTAACCCATGGTGCTAGTAGAACATCAGATTTTTGATAGCGAAGATATTATAGGCGAGGGACAAAGAATTGATAAAGACGGCGAATAAGAAAGATAATATTTTCATGGATATATTCGTACAA
>JAISFM010000304.1 GCA_031263605.1 Clostridiales bacterium
GGCTTGGCGAGTTGCGACGGCGTCATGCGGTACCTGCGCGAACAGGGCGCGGGCGTGAAAGTCGGTTTTCACACGGTGCCGCTCGTGGCCGGCGCGGTCATTTTCGATTTGAACGCGCCCGAACTTCGGTACCCCGACGCGGTTATGGGGTACAAGGCCTGCGCCGCCGCCGTCCCCCTGCGGGACGGGGAAGGGCGGTACGCCGCGGCGGAGCGTTTTTCGGGCGCGGGGCGCGGCGCGACGGTGGGCAAGATTGCCGGTCCGGAGCGGTGCCAACGCGGCGGCGTCGGCTTGGCCGTGGTCAAGGCGGGGGGCGCGGAAATCGCCGCCTTGACCGTTGTAAACGCCTTGGGCGACGTGTTCGATTGCGAGACGGGCAAAATCGTCGCGGGCGCGCGAGCCGAGAACGGTTTTTGGGACGCGAATAAATGGATATTGAGCGGGCAATTTACGAACGCGCCGGAAGCGGGGCGCAACACGACGATAGGCGCGATTGTGACCGACGCAAATTTAACGAAAGCGCAATGCAACCGGCTGGCAGAAGTCGCCCACGACGGCCTTGCTTTGGCGATCCGGCCGGTGCATACCGGCATGGACGGCGACGCCTTGTTTGTTTTGTCGGCGGGAGAAAAAGAAGCCGATTTTAACGCCCTCTGCGTGGCGGCCGTCGAGGCCGTGAGGCTGTCAATATTAAACGCCGTTAGGGCATAGTGGACGGCGCGGCCTGAGCACAAAAAGAAAAGTCAAATACTATGATTGGTATAGATATTATAAAAGTCCAACGAATAGAGGACGCGGCGAAAAAGCCCGCTTTTTTAGCGCGCGTGTTTACGGGCGCGGAACTTGACTATTACAAAACGGCGGGGGAAAAGCCCGAAACGCTGGCGGGCCTTTACGCCTTAAAGGAAGCGGCGGCCAAAGCCCTCGGCACGGGTTTCCGCGCATTTTCCCTGCGCGACATTGAGGTAACGCACGATGAACTCGGCGCGCCGCGCGTCGGGTTTCACGGGAAAGCGCGGGAAGTTTTCGCGGGGACGGGCGCGAAAGCCGCGGAGTGTTCCATCTCGCATGAAAAAGAGTATGCCGCCGCCGTATGCTTTTTGAACGGCAAACACGAATGACGATTGACGAATTGCGGTTTTAAAAATTAGGCGCGTATGTTCCATAGGGATAACCGCACAAGGGATAACCACCAAGGGATAACCACCCCGCCGCCTTTTGGCGGCACCCCTCCGAGGGAGGGGAATTTTTTATAAGTGGGAGATTTCTCGACTGCGCTCGAAATGACAAGAGTTTAGCGCAATACCCTTTATCCGAACTTTCCACCTCTTACCTCTTACCTATTACTTATTACCTAATCTTTTACCTTTTCCCTTTTATCTTTTTCCGCATTTTTCGCCGCGTTACGGCAAATACTAAAAACAGCCGAAATGCCCGCCGGGTTTAGAAACCGAAAAATAGGAGATACTCTTTCATGCCGAAAGCCCCTAAAACTTCGCTTAAAGTACCAACGAAAGCCTCGCCGCATATGATAAAGGAGCGGCGCATGGCGGAAAACTACCGCGCGATGGGCGCGGTCAATCTTTTCGAGAGCGACGGCGGCGGCGGCATTGACCTTGCGGAATATGAAAAATGGCTGAAAGAGATCCAAGAGAACAATCCGTGAAGCGCGGAGAAATCTATTTTGCGGACTTGTCGCCGGTCGTGGGCAGCGAGCAAGGGGGCGTGCGCCCCGTGCTGATCGTCCAGAACGACATCGGCAACAAGTACAGCCCGACCGTGATTGCGGCGGCCGTCACCAGTCAAATCAACAAGGCTAAACTGCCCACGCACATCGAACTGAAAGCGGGGGAATACGGCCTCGCAAAGGATTCCGTCCTGCTGTTGGAGCAAGTCCGAACGTTGGACAAACGCCGCCTGCAAGAGCGGATCGGCGTACTGGCCCCCGGTATCATCCGGCGGGTTGACCGCGCGTTGTTGATTTCATTGGGCCTCGTGGCGTTTACATAGACGCCCGCCTGACAGGAATGACGAATGACAAATGACAAATGACAAATTGTGGTTTAAGAATTAGGCGCGTATGTTCCATAGGGAAACCGCGCAAGGGATAACCACCCCGCCGCCTGTTGGCGGCACCCCTCCGAGGGAGGGGAATTTTTAAACGGTGGGAGATTTCTCGACTACGCTCGAAATGACAGGAGTTTGGGCGCAATGTCCTATATCCGAACTTTGTCATTCGTCATTCGTTATTTTGCATTTGAAAAGAGTTTAAAGTTTTTTGAAAGGGGTGCGGGGAAAACTTTTTCGAAAAAAAGTTTTCCCCGCATGTTTTTCTTTCCCTCTTATCCGAACTTCGTCCTTCCCCCTTCCCCCTTCCTCCTCATCTAATCTCAAACCCCAACTTGGTAATAAACCCGATCAACGCCGTGTTGCCCGCCGCGTCCGCTTTGAAAACGCCGATGTCGGTCAAAATCGTGTCGCACACCCGATCGATATACCGCTCGATCCGCGCGCCCGCCTCGGCGTCGTTTTGCGCCGCGCCCTGTTCCAGCAATTCGGCGGCCATGCCGGCGTGAACGGCCAAATCGGGTTCCTCTTTGGCGAACTTCTCCGCTTTAAACGGCTTCGCCCCGGTTAGGTACGGGGTCAATTCCCGCGCTTGCCGCGCCAGCCGCCCGGGCAGAATGAACACGCCCATGGCTTCGATCAAGCCGATCCCTTCCTTTTTGATGTTGAAATATTGAGGGTTCACGTGGAACGCGCCGTCGGGGCGTTCGTCGGTCGTGTGGTTGTTGCGCAAAATCAATTCCAGCACATAATCGCCGCGCTCGTTCCGACGGGCGATAGTGGTGACGGCGTTGTGCCGCTCCGACGCGCTGTTGACGATCCCCAACTTCGGGTTGGCGTAGGCGAACCAGCCCTTGCGGAGCGTTTCGGCGGCGGTCAGCATGTCGTAGCGGGAGCGGCCGGTCAAGCGCAAAACTGTCGCGCCCCAATCGGGCACGGTCAAGCGCACATTGCCGGAAAAATCGTAAAACTCCATGCGCGGCCGCGCGCCGAACATGGGCATACCGTAACTGCCCCCTTGGTAATGGTCGTGGGTCATGATCGAGCCGCCGACGATGGGCAGGTCGGAATTGGAGCCCAAAAAGTAATGGGGGAACTTTTCGACGAAATCCAACAGCCGGTTAAAGGTGGCGGTATCGGTTTTCATGGGGCGGTGTTCCTTGGAAAAGGCGATGCAATGCTCGTTGAAATAGTTGTAGGGGGAATACTGAAAGAACCAGTCCTCGCCGTTCAGGACGAGGGGCAGCGTCCGCAGGGTCTGGCGCGGCGGGGTTTTGGCGTCGCCGAAGTAGCCGACGTTCTCGGCGCAGAGCATACATTGGGGATAGCCGCCGCCCTTGTTCTCTTTCAATATTTTGGCGATGTCGGCGTTGCTCTTTTCGGGCTTGGAAACGTTGATGGTCACGTCCACGGGGCCGCGCGCGCCGTTGAAACGCCATTTGATATTTTCGGCGGCTTCCTTCATGGGGATATAGCCGCACTTGACGCAGAGGGCATAGAACCAATCGAGCGCGTCCCGAACGCCGCCGCCGTCGGACAGGATCGTATTGAAGATGTCCACGGTTTTGGACGGGGAGGGCATCAGCAGCCCCGACAGCAAACAAGCCAAACTGTTGTCGTCTATATCGATTTTGCGCGTTTTGGCGGTCGCGGCGAGGAGCGGCGACAAAATTTCGGCGGGCGAGTCCAATTCTTCCATGGAGGATTCGGCGCACGCGGGGCAGGCGCAAGCCGCTTTTCCGCCGATGGGCGCGGCATTTTCGCCGGGGTCTGTGCCCAGCAAGCCGCAAATCAAATTGTACGCAAAACGGTTGTCCTCCGGCGGCAGACACAAATGGATATTCGCGTATAAAACGAGGTGGCCGATAAGGCTTTGCGCCGAAAGTTTTTCAAAGTTCACAAAAAATTTCTCCCTTGGTTTTGCCGTATAGTTAGTTTGTTTTGTCCCTCGTGTGTTGTCCCGCGCTTTAATTTTCGCAACAACCCGATTGCGGGCATCACGGAACACGCGGCGCGGCAATAGGATTTTACAACAACTCTAATCCGCACCGCATTTATATTGTACCGTAAATTCCGATAATTAGCAAGCGATTTGTACACTCCCTTACAAGAAAATACCTTTTCCGCCGATAAACCGTTTGTTTTCCAAGCGCGGCGGCAATTCCGCGCGGGGCGGTAGAGAGGCTTATCAATTTTAATCAATTTCTAATGCAAAACGGATTGACAAATTATGTTTTTTGCGTCATACTATTAGGGCGATGAATAATTATATCATTCATACCGTTAGCGCAATCGACAATTATATGATTCCTATCGGCAACGGCGGGATAACCTGGTACGGGTTTTTTATCGCGCTGTCGATTTTGTTGGGCGCGGCGGCGGGCTATTATATCTCACGGCGGCGCGGGTACCCAAAGGATACCGCAATCGATATGGTCATGTGGGCGGTGCCCGTCGCGGTCGTGGGCGCGCGCCTGTACTATGTCATTTTCGACGCGATCAACGGCGGGCATTGGACGGTTTTTGCCGGCTTGTTCGACGGGAACGCGAGCAACAATTTTTTCCACATATGGAATGGCGGCCTCGCGATTTACGGCGCGGTGCTGGGCGCGATTTTGGGCTTGTACTTTTTGAGCCTCGTCTATAAGCGCAACAAACGCCTCGGCAAGAAACTCGACCCCGCGACGGGCAAGCCGATCGAACAGCCGACCTTTTATCAAATGTGCGACCTCGGCGCGCCGTTCCTGATTTTGGGGCAGGCGATAGGGCGGTGGGGCAATTACGTCAACGGCGAGGCCTACGGCGGGTTGGTGACGAACCCCGCGTGGCAAAAGTTCCCGTTCGCGGTTTATATCGACACCAAATTACAGACGGGGCAGCAGGCCGGCTGGTATCTGGCGACATTCTTTATCGAGTCGATGTGGTGCCTGATCGGTTTCGGCTTGTTGATTTGGCTGTCGTTCCGCAAAAAGCAGCAGTTCCCCGGCTTTCTGGCGGCGTTTTACATGATCTTTTACGGCGCGGGGCGCGCGGTGATCGAGTCGTTCCGCACCGACAGTTTATGGCTGATTCCCGGCGCAATCAAGGCGTCCATATTTGTGGCGGTTGTTTTCATTCTTTGGGGCGCGGGCATTCTCGCCTACAACATTTGTATGCGGCGTTGGCCCGAACAAACCAAGGCGTTTTTTATCAAACTGAAATTGCGAAAGCCGGACACTGTGGCCGACGCGCCCGACAAGCCCGATACGCCCGAGCCGGACGCGGAAAATAAAATTGAAAATTGAGAAGTTTCGGATGCTAACGCCAAATGAAACTTTGGATTGCCGGACGTTTTCTTGCTTGAAGCAGGAAGTAGGAAGGACGAAGTGTCGGGTGGATAGGGAATTGAGAATTGAGAATTGAAAATTGAGAATTGAGAAGTTTCGGATGCTGTCGCAAAAAGAAGCCTTTATTATGCTTTGCGTTTCATAACCGCCAACCGGCTTGCTTTACGGGAACCCGACCTTAACTTTACAACTTTCAACTTTCAATTTTCAACTTTTCTGCCTTAACTTCTCCATTCTCCATTTTCAATTCTCAATTAAAATGCAGGAGGTAATTCAAATGTCTAACAAAGTAATGCGTTCCCCAAACTCCCGCGTTAAGGCCATTGCCTTTTGGGCGTTATCCGGCCTCGCGTTGGTCGCGTTCGGGCTGTTCGTAATCTTGGCTTATGCGGTCAAGGTGATCCCCGAGCCGTCGTTCGGCCCCAATTTATTGTGGCTGATCGGCCTGTTGGGCTTTTTCGGGCTGATCCTGCTTGCGCGGGGCGTATTCAACCGCAGTTCGGGGCATTTTTGGCTGTCGTGGGTTTTCTTTTGGTGCGCGGCGGTGACGGCGGCGGGCGCGTATACGGATTGGGGCTTTGGCCAAATCTATCCCGCTTACGTTCTGTCGCCGGCGGCGGCGAGCGCGGCGACATGGCTGTTCTTTCGCGCGAAGGCGGCGCATTTAAAGACGGTTATCTTTTTTTCGGCAATTTCCCTGATATTGTTTTTAAATTCGATTGTCGCAATAGGTGTAAAATGGCCGTGGATCGTCGGTATTTTAGTCGTCGCGTTGGGCTTGATGCTGTTAATCAACGCGTTCACGACGCGGCGCGGACGTTGGGACGACGCCGACCGCGCCCCGCGAGCCGCGCCGCCGCCCTCGGGCGCGGGCTTGCCGCATAAGGAAACGCCGAAAAAGAAACGCAGGTGGGACGATGGGGATCCGCGCCCGACGCAAAAACTATGAAAAAAATTGAGAATTGAGAAAGGAAATTGAGAATTGAGAATTGAGAATTGAGAAGTGTCGGATGCTGACGCAAGAAATAACTTTTATTATGCTGTATGTTTCTTGCCCGCCGACCGGCTTGTTTTACGGAAACTCGACCTTAACTTCTCAATTTTCAATTTTCAATTCTCAATTTCCCTGTCCGTCCCGACCTTTAACTTCTCGATTTTCTTTCTCACTTCTCAATTAAAAACAACGGAGTAATTTCAATGCGCAACCTCACTCTTCTTACGGATCTCTATCAACTGACAATGGCGAACGCCTATTACTTGAAAGGAATGCACGATCGGCGGGCGGTTTTTGACCTGTATTTTCGCCGCAACGGCAAAATCAATTACGCCGTGGCGGCGGGGCTCGAACAGGCCTGCGAGTACGTCCGCGATTTCCGGTTTTCCGAGGGCGACGTCGAATACCTGAAAGGGTTGAAAATTTTCGACGCCGCGTTTTTAAAGTATCTGGCCGAACTTCGGTTCACGGGCGACATATACGCCGTCGAGGAAGGCACGATCGCCTTTCCCGACGAGCCGCTTATGATTGTGGACGCGCCCGTTTTACAGGCGCAACTTTTGGAAACGGCTCTTTTAAACATCGTCAGCCATCAAACACTGATCGCTACGAAAGCGTCCAACATTTGCGTGGCGGCCGAGGGCGCGCCGGTGGTCGAGTTCGGCTTGCGCCGCGCCCAAGGGCCGGACGCGGGGGTATACGGGGCGCGGGCGGCGATGATAGGCGGCTGCCGCGCGACCAGCAACGTATTGGCGGCAAAACTTTTCGGCGTCCCGCCGAGCGGCACGATGGCGCACAGTTTTGTGCTGTGTTTCCCGGACGAATTGACGGCGTTCCGCGAATACGCCTCGCTGTACCCCGACAACTGCACGTTGTTGGTGGACACTTACGACACGTTAAGGAGCGGCGTCCCGAGCGCGGTCAAACTCTTTACGGAATTAAAGGAAAAACAAGGGTATTTAAAGTCGGCGGCGATTCGCATCGATTCGGGTGACCTCGCGTATTTGTCAAAGAAGGCGCGGGCGTTATTGGACGCGGCCGATCTCGGCGAAGTAAAGATCATCGTCTCCAACGAGATTGACGAGGAATTGATTGCTTCTTTGAAGAACCAGCGCGCGCGGATAGACGGGTGGGGGGTAGGCACGAAACTGATTACGAGCGGCAACCTGCCTTCGCTGGGCGGGGTCTATAAAATGGCGGCGTTCGCGGACGGGGGCGGGGCGTTGCAGCCCAAAATCAAATTGAGCGACACGCTGGAAAAGATCACCAATCCGGGGGTCAAAGAGGTCTATCGGTTTTACTCCGGCGAGACGGGCAAGGCGTTGGCGGATTTGATTGCCTTGCGGGACGAGAAATTGGATTTTCGGGACGGTTTCACGATTGTGCACCCGACCGAGCGTTGGAAAAAAACCGCGCTTACCAACTTCCGCGCGCGCAAATTACTGGTCAAGGTATTCGCGGGGGGCGAACAGGTTTATCGGCCGCCGGCGGTGCCCGAAATATCGGCCTATCGGGCGCGGGAACTGGAAACTTTCTGGGAAGAGATTACGCGCAACGTCAACCCGCATATATATAAGGTGGACTTGTCGGAAGGGCTGTACGATTTAAAGACCTCTTTGATTGAAGAAATGCAGGTATGAAATTTAGAAATAAAATTGAGAATTGAAAATTGAGAATTGAGAAGTTAAGGATTGAGAACAATGCGCGGACTTGTTATTAGAGTTGTGTGGAAAACAAAAAACCAAAAAAAGACCTAAAACTATTTGCGGGTTTGGTTGGTGAAAAAAAAATTCTGCGCGGGGCGGAAAAAAACCACC
>JAISFM010000306.1 GCA_031263605.1 Clostridiales bacterium
AAGCGCGACGCGGCAATCTCTACAAAACACGAAACGCGCCTTTTTATATAGAGATTGCTTCGTCGCTCACTGCGTTCGCTCCTCGCAATGACCGGTTGCAACACCATTTGTACACTCCCTTTCAATGCGCAGGGCATAGAAAGATAAAAGGTAAGAGGTAAGAGGTAAGAGGTTCGGTCAAGGGGCATTGCGCAAAATCTGTGCATTCTGTTTGCCGTGTGGACTGTGCGCTGTGGACTGGAAAAAGTATTACTTTTTTCCGAAGTCCTCGCCGGCTTCGGTGTCGTTTGCGGGGCGGGGCGTTCCGGCTCTCCTTTTTGCGGGGGCGGTTTCCTGCCCGAGTTCGCCCAGAAAGTGCGCAAGGAGGACGGCGGCGAGGGCGGCGATGACGGCCGAGTCCAGCATTCCGGCTGTCCCGAGGGCGAGGACGGGGGCGCGCTCCATGCCCAAATCGGCCAAAAAGACCGCCAACGCGCCGAACGTGACCCCAAAGACCGCCGACACGAACGCGCCGCGCCGCGAACGGCCGACAAGGTAACTGATCGCGCCCGCGATCAAGCCGATCAGCGTGGCGGACAGGAATTGCAGGCCAAGCGAATGCAAGGGGATAAAGTAGCGCAGCGCGAATACCGCCGCCGCCGTGATGAAGGACGAGAGCCACATCTCGCCCATCTCGCGCGTGAAGCCCGCCGCCAGCAGCAGGCACACGGCGAAAATAAAGGGGATCAGCCAGCCGCCGACGCTGAACGAAAAGCGCGAACCGATCCAAACGGCGGGGGCGACCGAGCCGCCCAGCAAGGCGAGGACGAACAGGAACGCCGCCCACGCGGGCACCCGCATGGCGCGCAGGGCCGCCGAGAACACGCCGACGGCGATCAGCACGGCGAATAAACCGAGCAGGGCATAGGCCGCATAGGGAACATACATGATGGAATACCTCCGGGGTTAGTTTGCGACGGTTCTTATGGAAATATTCCGGGATATTTACAGTTTGCAATTTTGGATATTTACAATTTACAATTTACAATTGACAAATTTCGGATAAGGTTTGTTAAAACAATATTGCCTGTGGGTTACGAATAATGCAGAATGCAGAATTAATGATTAATGACTAATGATTAATTGTTGACCTGTCGGGAAAGGGGCTTTGAGGGTGATTTGCGTTTCTTGCCCACAGACAATGCCGCCTTAACGAACCCTATCCGGAATTAATCATTAATGAATCATTCTTGCGACAGGTCAACAATTCTGCATTCTGCATTTGAAAAAGGTTGAGATTATTCACTTCGTTCAGAATGACAAATTTTGTCGGGGGAATATACAAACCGCGTTGCTATCGGTCATTGCGAGGAGCGCGAAGCGCGACGCGGCAATCTCTACAAAACACGAAACGCGCCTTTTTATATAGAGATTGATTGCCGCGTCGGACGCTTTACGCGTCCTCCTCGCAAGGCCGAGCCATGCTCATGAGCAACGCGGATTATACACTCCGTTTGTCGGAATGACAATAGTACCCCCGCGCGAGAAACGCGCGACCGAACTTCTCACTTCTCACTTCTCACTTCTCACTTCTCAATTCTCAATTTACAATTGTCAATTGTCAATTTCCGTCCCGCTTGACGGAACCCGACCGAAATTTGTCAATTGTCAATTGTAAATTGTAAATATCCAAATTGTAAATATCCAAATTGTCAATTTCCCTATTGCTTGTCTTTTTTCAACGGCGTTTTGCATATCGGCGGCGTTTCCCTCATACTTATATCGTGTCGCTCATATCGACAGAGAGAGGGCGAATAGCCGTCTTTTGGGAAACCGGAGCGGGGGGAGGAAATATTCGACATGGAAACCTTTGATCTTTACAGGGACATTGCGGAGCGGACCGGCGGCGATATCTATTTGGGGGTGGTCGGGCCGGTGCGGTCGGGCAAATCCACGTTCATTACGCGCTTTATGCAGACGCTGGTGCTGCCCAATATGGCCGCGCAGCACGCCAAGGAACGCACGGTGGACGAACTGCCCCAAAGCGCGGCCGGCAAAACCGTCATGACTACGCAGCCCAAATTCGTGCCTGGCGAGGCCGCCGCCGTCAAGGTCGGCGAGCACGCCTCCGTCCGCGTGCGCCTTTGCGACTGCGTCGGCTATATGATCGACGGCGCGAAAGGGCACAAGGAGGACGGGCGGCCGCGCCTCGTCAAAACGCCGTGGTCGGAGGACGAAATGCCTTTCGAGCAGGCCGCCGAAATCGGCACGAAAAAGGTCATCGCCGACCACTCGACGGTGGGCGTCGTCGTGACCAGCGACGGCACGATCAACACCGACATCCCGCGCAACAACTACATAGCCGCCGAGGAACGCGTCGTAAACGAATTAAAAGAACTCGGCAAGCCTTTTGTCGCCGTCCTGAACACGACGAAACCGGACGCGCCCGAGACGCTGAAACTCGCCGACGCGCTGCGGGAAAAGTACGGCGTGCCGGCCGTCGCTCTGGACGTGCTGAACATGGGCAGGGAGCAGGCGGACGCGCTCCTTGAAACGCTGCTGATGGAGTTTCCGCTGCGGACGGTCGAGATCGAACTGCCGAAGTGGATGCAGACTCTGCCCGCCGACCACAAGATCGTCGCCGGCCTTTTGGAGCGCGCGCGCCAGTTGGGCGGCGGCGTTGATAAAATGCGCGGCTACGCCGCGGCCGAGGCGTATTTCGAGGAAAACGCGGACGTCAAAGCGGGCCGGATCAAAGAGGTCAACTTGGGCGAGGGGCGGTTGACGTTCCGCGTCGAGCCGCAGGAGGGCTTGTTCTATCGTATGCTGGGCGAGGTGTGCGGGGAGTCCATCGCCGACGAGTACGGTTTGATGGATTACGTGCGGCAGGTCAGCCACGCCAAAACCGAATACGACAAAATCAAGGGCGCGCTGGACGAGGTGCGCGAAAACGGCTACGGGGTGGTC
>JAISFM010000017.1 GCA_031263605.1 Clostridiales bacterium
TACGCGACAAAATTATCGTTTACGACACTGTCGGGATTGATAAATATACGGTCGGTATTGCTGTTTTCATACCGTATGGTGAAGTTTTTGCCGTAAACCCCGGCGGCGGTCCCGCCTATCGCTTTAACGAATGTTTCGCTTAAAACCACTTGCCCTTTGCCGCCGTTTGTAAAACCCGCGCCGCAGCCCGGAACAAATATGCCGCCAAACTTTTTGGCGTATTTAGCGGGCGTAAAATCCACGCGCCCGCTTGCGTCCAAATCCATAATAGCCGCGAAAGGCACTTCAAAACTTGTCTTGCTGTATTCCGGCTCTAAGCCCGCGTTCAAAGAATTTTTGCCGTCGTCCTCAAATTCCTTAAACTTAACCTCGTCTACGTAAAGATGGCTCATTTCGGAGGACGGGCTTCCGTCGGCGTCGTTAAACGTAAAATCAAATACGGGAGCCTCGCCGGTTTCGCTGCGCGCGGTCATGACATTGTAATTGAATTTGGCCGTAACCTGCTCGTAAATGATTTTTTCGGGCGTTTGAATTTTATCGAAGATACTTTTAGCGGTACCGTAGGAAATTTGATAATCGTTGGGGTTTTCGCCCTGTTCCTTATCCCGTACCGCCGCGCGCGCGGCCGCGGCCGGAAATTCGGCGTAAAGGACTTCGGGGTTTTTGTTGATTTTATTGTTTAAGTCGCCGAATACGCCCGTAGCGATAAAAAGCACGGGTATCAGCAGTATAAGCCCGAAAGCGATTCCGCGAACTGTGTTCCTTGTGGATTTTTTGCGGGCTGCAAGGCTTATTTTGGCGATACGGAACAACTCTTTCGTTTTCATTCAGTTTACCTCGTTGATTACGGCAATAACGTCCATGCCGCCTATTTCGTACATATTGGAGCGGGCGAACAGTAGCACAAAGCCCGTCAGCGCCGCAAATACCGCTATCGGTATCAGCGGCGATATAGAGGAAACCACTATGACCTCGCCTACCGTATAGGCAAATAAAGTGTTCAGTACCGTCGAAAGCAAAAATTCCGCAAGGCCTATCGTTAAATACGCGGCCGACGCGGCTATTGCCGTGCCAAGTACCGTCATAATGATAATCTGGCCCGTGAGGATATGCCGCAGGCTTTTGTTTTTCATGCCGATAGCCTTCATAACGCCGAAGAATTTGCGATTCTGTTCGGCGGAAATCTTTATCGTATTCGCCACGCTTCCGACGGACATCAAAACGACTATCAGCGAAACGAACACCGCCAGCGCGATAATGATAAAAACAAAGGCGTTTACCGTTTTCAGCGTATCCAATACGTTGCAGGAGGACGCCGGCTTCGCGCCCGGCTCGGCGGGGATAATGGCTTTGTCCGCGCTTTTAACCATCTGTTTTATATACCTCTGCGCGGCCGCGCCGTAAGAATATCCCTCCTGCGGAACCATAAAAGCGTAAACACGGTCCAACGCCATACTGTCTCCGCCGCCCCAAGCGTCGCCGAACCATTTATTGTCGCTCATTTCGGCGGGGCGGGCTTCGCTAAAACTGTGATACTCTATAAATATATAGGAAGCGCCGCCGCCTACGTTGAGAAAGCCGGCGACCTCGCCCTCAAAGGTTCTGGCCCCGGCGGTTTCCGATTTAAGCGTTATCGGGTCGCCTACGCCGTAAGCGTCCATAGCGTCCGAGGAGAGCCATACAAAATTCTTGCCTTCATCCGACGGAGCCCACATTCTGCCCGCCTGCAAATAGTTCCCCGCGCCCTTTTCGATAAATGTGCTGCCGTCGTTTTTAAGCCCAATGAACGGATTAGAGCCGGCGTAAAAAGGCAGCGCGGAAAAAACCCTGTTGCCGCCGTATAAACCGCCGTCCTCCAAAAAACGCAAGCCCGTCCTTAAATACGAGCCGCTGGGGTCAAAAAAACTCGCGCTTGTTATATACCCGTCGCCGTTGTCCAAAACCTCTATAACGCTTTCGGCCTGCTCAACCGAAATCTTGCCGTAAACCGTTCGGGCGTATGCGCCGCTTTCCGCAAGTTTAATCTCCGAATGCGCGTCTATTACTATGATATTCGTTCGGAACATCTCGCCCACGTTTTTGTTAACGCTTTTAGTAAAACTGTAACCGATGCCAATGAGCAGCACGACGACAAAAGAGACTACCGCCAAAACGATTACGGTAAGCAGGGAACGCAACTTATTGCCGCGAAGGCTGTGGAGCGATAATTTGAAAATTCTGAAAAAACCCATAGGCCTACTCCTCCGCTGCGCGATAGGCAGTATTTTCGGTTATACGCTCTATGCGGCCGTCTTTCAGTTCAACCGTAATATCGGCCTTGCGCGCGTCCTCCGTATTGTGCGTAACCAATACGACGGTTTTGCCCTCGGCGGCTATGCTCTGCAAAAGCGCTATGACCGCCGCGCCGTTATGGCTGTCAAGGTTTCCGGTCGGCTCGTCGGCAAGTATGATTTTGGGCCCGTGCACTACGGCGCGCGCTATCGAAACCCTTTGCTTTTGCCCGCCCGACAGTTGATTCGCCTTTTTGTGCGCCTTATCGCCGAGGTCTAATTTGCGAAGCGCGTCGAGTGCCGCCCGCTCGCACCGCGCCCTTGGCAAGCCCGCGATCAGCATCGGCATAACGACATTTTCAAGTACCGTAAAGGTAGGCTCTAAATAGAAAGATTGAAATATGTAACCGATATGCTTGTTGCGGTATTCGGCGAGATGATCGTCGGAAAGGCTTGTCAAATCCATGCCGTCCGCTATAACCACGCCCGACGTAGGCTTGTCTAATGCGCCGATAATATTCATCATAGTCGATTTTCCGCAACCCGATTTTCCCACGACAGCAAAAAACTTGCCGTCCCCTATCGTCAGGCTTACATCGGTAAGCGCGTGAACCGCGCTCTCGTCCCTGCCGAATGTCTTGCTTATGTTTTTAAGTTCAATCATTTACTTTTATCCCCCCCTTACCCGCCGAAATACGCCCTTTGCAAGGACGCGATAGCGTTATTTACGTTAGGCGGGTTGAGCGCGGCCCTATACGCCGCCCCGCCGTCGACGGCCGTATAATCTATACTGTCGTGTACAATCGCCAGCAGTTTGGTAAGTTCGTTCATCGGCGTTTGAACGGCGCGGAGAGCGTCCATAGCCCATCCGACGCCTATATCCGCGCCGTCGTCCAGCGAATACCGCACACGGAACACGTCGCCGTTTACGGGATAGCAGGCGCCCATGCCGTAACCCGGAAAAACGATGTTAAGGCTGTATACCCAGCATGAATTTACGGCGTGCGTACCCTGCCCTACCGGCTTGCCGTCGTAAAGGTCCGGATGCCGTACCGCCGCCAAGTAATAGTTATTAGAAACAGGGTTGTCGCCGCCGTTTCTGTACGTAACAGTATAGCCGCGTTCCGCAAGAACCTCCTCCAAAAGGGACGCGGCGGTATACCCCTCTTTCAACGCCAGCATTCCGGGTTCTTCGACATAACGCTTGCCGTAAGTAAAATCCTCCAACGCAAAATAAATATGCCCTATCGGCTCGCCGTCGGCGGCGCATCTGTATTCGACCTCGCGGAATACCGTTACGGTTCTGCCGAAGTAGTCCGTAACGGCGATACGGATTTGAATGCCGTACTCTTCGCCCGGCACAGGCTCTTCTTTCGCGGATGCCATAACGGTTTTGAGATTGAATAAAAAGGAATCTTCCTTGCCGTCGCCCCACAGCCGTTGTTCGTGAGCCGCCGTATAGCCGCGGCCGCCGTAAGAGCCGCGCACCTCTATGCCGCCGCGGTTGCCCGCGCCGCCGGGGCTTGCGCCGTAATACGTGATATTCTCGCCGTAACTGCCCTTTGCCGCCACGTTGAAAACCGTTCTGGAACCCAAAACAGATCTACAGTCCGCGAGGTTGGTGCTTACTGTGATTTCAGCGTCGTTGTAAACCACGCGGATATCCTTGGCGCGATAGGACATGCTGCCCGAAACTGCGGTCATCGCGACGGTGTTGAGGCCGGGGCGCAGCGTTACGGTATAGCATTGGGGCGAGGTTGCGCCGACGGGCGCGCCGTTCAGCGTAACCAGCAAATCGCAGTATCCGATACCGTACACGCCCGTCGCGATAAAACTGTAATCGGGAAATACGGTGTGCAAATACTCCTTTGCGTCTGGAACCCATGCTTTGGGAACAATGTCTATATCTTTAAAATTCGTAATGACAATAAAATCGCCGAAGTCTATATCATACGCCGAGCGGTCGGTTTCCGCGCCGCTTATGCCGTTTATGCCGACCTCGTTGACAACGTCCGTCCGCAGTTTAAGGCTGTAAAAATCCCACGCGTCCGCCTTTAAAAGCCCGCCGTTTCCCACGACGTAACAGGTGCAAGCCATACCCTTATACGTCGCGCG
>JAISFM010000066.1 GCA_031263605.1 Clostridiales bacterium
TTGCAAAAGGTTTTCCCCGCACCCCTTTCTAAAAACTTCCGGCATGTAATAGAGTTGTTACGAAACCTCTCCGCGAAATAAAAAGGTGATAGGGAATCATTTATGATAGAAAGCAAAAAAAACTCGCGAAATTACTATGGTGACGATAAGAAATACAATCCGGCATGGTGGATGATGCTCGCTTTTGCGATAGCATTTGTTAGTGGCAGCATTATAATATGGGTTTATATGATCCCGAGAGAATTTTATGTGCAAAAGATTTTTTTGCATGGGGACGAACATACGGCGATAATAGACGGTTGGGCACATCAGCGTTGGGCGTCAAAAGATGCGGGATATACACCTATTGTCAAATACGTGGATTCCGATGGAATTGAATACACGAAAGGATTGCCCAGACTGACATCGGGATTGGGTTACGCTACAAGGGAAGAGGCCGAAAGGCGTTTGGGCGAAGAAATTATTTTAAAGACTAATGGAAGCGGTTATGCGGTACATGCTACAAATACTAATGTTAATCCGTGGGCGGTTGTAGTGTTAGGCATAGGCTTTTGTTTAGGCGGGTGTTACGCGGCATATTTCTGTCTAAATCCCGTATGGAAACAAAGCGGAAAAATCGTAAAAAAGGGAATAGATAAAACAGCGCAACTTATAAGTATATATGTTTTTAAAAAAAGGCGGTGGGCTAAAAAAAGCATGGGAAGGCTTGCCCAAAAACACAGAGTCGGAATTGAGTTGCTTTTATGCGGCACATCGGGAAAGGCAGTCTATACTCTCAAAGTATTTTCGCGCAGTGAGGCTGAAAATTTAATAAAGGAAACACAGGGCCGTGAAGTGCCTTGTGTTGTTTGGAAAGATAAGGCCGTTATCAAAAAGATTATGGATAGGGAATAGTGTCGGTGTTAGGGGAAAATTGCACCCATAAGGCGGCGGGTATAGAATAGGGGATTGGGCGGGGGAAACCTTTTGCAAAAGGTTTCCCCCGCACCCATTTCTAAAAACTTCGGCAAATTCAAAAAAAAGGAACCTCTGCCGCGTCTATGCGTTAAAACCCGCGCCGGCATACCTTTGCATAAAATTTTTTGAAAGGGGCGCGGGGGAAACTTTTTTGCAAAAAAGTTTCCCCCGCAAAAACCCCGCGCAAAACATCTCAAAACCCCATGCGCTCCCCTTTAAATCTTATCCCGGCTATCCAGCGTGACTTCGGCGCGGTAGTCCTTGTGGAAAAAGGTGACGGGCGTAGAGAGGTATTTTTTGTATTGGCTAGGGGTGACGCCCATGGTATCGCGAAAGACGTTGAAAAAGGTTTGGCGGTTGGAGAAGCCGACCTCATAAGCGATGTCGGCGAAATTGAGTTGCGTATTTTTGATAAGGCTGACGGCGTGTTCAATGCGGTATTTTTTCAGAAAGCCGCAAAAGGTGGTGCCGGTGGCCTTTTGGAACAATTTGTGCAGGTAAGACACGTTGAGTTTGACGTTGTTGGCGATGGTTTCGGAATTGATGTCCTCGTTATAGTTGGCCATGATAAACTCGATGGTGCGGCGGACGTAGCGGTTGTCCAGATACAGGAAACGGTAACTGCGGTCCATATCGAGCAGCAACTCGTTGATGAGGGTCTGGGTAAAAGGGTGGTCGGCGTACAGGTTTTGGTCGGAATTGAGCAGGTTAAAAATCTTGTCGACGGTGTCTTTGATTGCGCCGGTTTCGGGCAGGTGGATATACGCGGCGATTTCCAGCGCGGATTTCAGCCCCAAACACTGGTCGAGGACGATGCCGGGGTCAACCTTGCCGTTCAGTTCCAACGCTTTCAGTTCCAAATTGAACAGGCGGCAGACGTGTTCCTTGATTTCGAGTTTATGGAACACGTCGGAATCGAAAAAGATAAAATCGCCCGCTTTCAAAGGCAAAGGGGTATGCTTGCCGGTTTCGGGGTCAAAGACAGAAAATTTGCACTTCCCGCTTGCGACATAGAAAAACTCATAGGTATTGTGCATATGGTACGTCATGGCATAGTCCGAAAAGGTTTGGTTATAATAGGACTCCGCAATCAGACGCTTGCCGGATAGGTTGATAATAGAGTTGTCCCGCATAGCCATTATTCTAACACAACCGCGCTTATCAGTCAAACCTTTTACAATGCGGAATGCTTTTGTTAATGCGGAATGCAGAATTAATGATTAATGATAAATGATTAATTGTTGACCTGTCGAAAAAGGAACTTCCGGTATGCTTTACGTTTCTTACCCACAGGCAATGGCCTTGTTGCGATAGTCATTGCGAGGAGCGCGAAAGCGCGACGCGGCAATCTCTACCCAACACAGGAACGCCCGCGCGCATTCCTCTCTCATTCCGAAATTGTGCATTGTGCATTGTGCATTGCTCTGTCATGATCTGAGCGAAGTCGAGAAATCCCCCACCTTTAAAAAATTCCCCTCCCACGGAGGGGTGCCGCCAAAGGCGGCGGGGTGGTTGCGTAAACGCTGTTTATCCTTTTCCAAACATTTTTACGCCGAAAAAAGCGAACAATTTTTACAATAGGCGAGCCGTTTTTACAAAACAGTAAAATTCTCGTTTGATTTTGTGACGCGAAAACGCCGCGGATTTGGTATACTATTACCGTACCGAAAACGGTATTGGAGGTTTTATCATGATATTGGATCAAATCAATGAGGCGGTGCAAAGGGGAAAAGCCCGCGATGCCGAGGAACTCGTCAATCAAGCGATCGCCCAGAAGGTGAGCGCGAAGGATATTTTGGACAAAGGCCTGCTGGCGGCGATGGCGGTTGTCGGCAAGAAATTCAAAGAGAACGAGGTATTCGTGCCCGAGGTCCTGATCAGCGCGCGCGCCCTGAACAAGGGGACGGCGGCGTTGAAGCCGTATCTGGCGGCGCAGGGCGTGAAGCCGCTCGGCAAAGCGATCATCTGCACGGTAAAGGGCGATCTGCACGACATCGGCAAAAATCTGGTGCGCATGATGTTGGAGGGCGTAGGTCTGGAAGTACAGGATTTAGGCGTGGACGTCGCGCCCGAAAAGGTTGTCGAAGCCGTTAAAGTCAGCGACGCGAAAGTATTGTGCCTGTCCGCGCTGTTGACGACGACGATGGGGGCGCAAAAGGATACGATCGACGCGCTTGTCGCGGCGGGCGTGCGCGACAAGGTAAAAATCATGGTAGGCGGCGCGCCGGTCACGGCCGAGTACGCCAAGCAGATCGGCGCGGACGCGTACACGTCGGACGCGGCATCGGCCGCCACCGCCGCCAAAGCCTTTTATTAAACGGGCTTTTTTCTTTGAGGAAGCCCGTCAGGGAAAGCCCAATAAGAAAGGGGTGGGTTTTTCGAAGTGAAAATTGAGAATTGAAAATTGAGAAGTGTCGGATAAAGAACATTGTGCGCCCGATAGTCATTGCGAGGAGCGCAACGCCTCGTTTGTCATTGCGAGGAGCGCGAAAGCGCGACGCGGCAATCTCTACCGGACAGGGGAACGCCCCGCGCATTCCTCTCTCATTCCGAATGCGCAAAGTCCTGTCATGATCTGAGCGAAGTCGAGGAATCTCCCACCGTTACCCCCCCCCCCCCTCCCCCGGAGGGGTGCCGCCCATGGCGGCGGGGTGGTTATCCCATTCGATACAAAATGCAGGTCAACAATCAATGATTAATGACAAATGATTAATGATTAATTAAGGATAGGTCTCGTTAAATCGGCATTGCCTGTGGGTAAGGAACGCAAATCACCCCCAAAACCCCTTTCCCGACAGGTCAACAATTAATCATTAATCATTAGTCATTTATCATTAATGATTCATGAATGAATCATTCCGGAATTATGCTCACACCCCCCCTCTGCAACCGCAAAACGTTTTGCGCGAAAACCAAATACAACCCCGACGCGTGCCTGACTTGCGTCAACGCGAATTTCAGCGCGTCGCGGGGCGCGCGCGCCGAAGTATTGGCGACGGGCTTTAACGTCAAATTCGACTTCGCCCCGCTCGTGCGGGGCGCGAGCCTCTGCGCCGTGGACATTGGCACCACGACGGTGACGGGCGTTATTTTCGACGCGCAAGGGGAGCAGATCGCCAAAACGGGCTTTTTAAACCCGCAAAAGAAATACGGCCTCGACGTCATCGCCCGCATCGAGGCCTGCAACAAGGGTAAACTGCCCGAACTCCAGACCCTTTTGATGACGGAAATCGACAAATTCATCGCGGGGCGCGACGTTCGCCACATACTGTTGTCGGGCAACCCGACGATGGAGCATATCGCGGCGGGCGTTTCGCCCTATTCGATCGGCATCGCGCCCTATGCGCCGCAATTCACGCGGACGCGGACGGCGGCGTTTGCCGACTGCGGCTTGACGGGCGAGGGGACGGCGACGCTGATGCCCAACGTGTCGGGCTTCATCGGCGGCGACATAGTCAGCGGCATTTTGGCGTGCGGCCTCGAAAAGGCCGATAAAACGATCCTGTTCCTCGACTTCGGCACCAACGGCGAAATAGTTTTGTCCAAAAGGGGCGAATTGTACGGTTGTTCGACGGCGGCGGGCCCGGCGTTCGAGGGCGGCAATATCGCCTGCGGCAGCCACGCCCACGACAAAGCGATTTGCAACGCGAAAACAGAAGGCGGCAAAATCGTCGTGGACCGCCCCGACGGCGTGAGCATCGCGGGGGGCGCGGTGATCGACTGCGCGGCGGCGTTTTTGGATTTGAACATCATCGACGAGACGGGCGCGATTGACGCCGGCGCGGGGGGCGCGAATATTTTTGAATTGAACGGCGAGCCGGCGGTGCGGCTCAACGCGCGGGTTTACATTTCCCAGCGCGATTTGCGCGAAGTCCAATTGGCGAAATCGGCGGTCAAAGCGGGGGTCATGACCCTTTTGGACGCAGCCAAGATCGGCGCGGCCGAGGTGGACGAGGTTTACATTGCCGGCGGCTTCGGCATGGCGTTGAACCCGAAGTCCGCCGAGCGCATCAGCCTTTTCCCGCCGGAATTGCGGGGCAAGACCCGCGCGGTGGGCAACACGAGCCTGACGGGCGCGATCATGTGCGTCTTAAACGCCGATTCCCTTCGCCGCGCCCAATCGATAGCCGACGCTGTTCGTTACGTAGAATTGACCAACAACGATATTTTCCAAAACTTTTATTTAACGTCCATCACCTTCGAGGACTGAATTTTTTAGGGAATAGGGAAAAGGGAAGTGAGAATTGAAAATTGAGAATTGAGAAGTGTCGGTTGGGGGAATATTATTGTTTTTGGGGAAAACTTTTTGAAAAAAGTTCTCCCCGCGCCCCTTTCAAAAACTTTCAACAACCTTTTGGAATAGGGGGGGGGGAGCGGTCATTGCAAGGAGCGCGGAACGCTCCGATGTCATTGCGAGGAGCGCGAAAGCGCGACGCGGCAATCTCTACCAAACAGAGGAACGCCCGCGCAAAATCCCCCCGACCGCAATTGCGAATTGTGCATTGATTTGTCATTTCGAGCGAAGTCGAGAAATCGCCCACATAATTGCGCAAAATCACTCGACCGCAATTTGTCAATTGTAAATTGTAAATTCCCTTTCCCTTTCCGGTTCTGCGCACCTTGAAAACTGAATACGTACACACGTCCGAACGCAACGCCCCGTCGCTTGACGGCGGTGCCCTTTTCGCATTAATGATTAATTTCGGATAGGGTTCGTTAAGGCGGCGTTGCTTGTGGGCAAGGAACGCAAATCACCCCCAAAGCCCATTTTCCGACAGGTCAACAATTTTGCATTTTGCATTTTGCATTGAATAATGCCTGTGGGCAAGAAACGCAAATCACCCTCAAAGCCCCTTTTTCGACAGGTCAACAATTAATCATTAATCATTTGTCATTAATTAATCGCCTCTATCCTGTCCGCGTACCCGCTCCACCCGGGCGCGCTCTTGTATGCGGCCAACAATGCGGCAGGGACGTAAATTTTACAATTGTTCGTGCCGTTAAACGCGTCGCTTCCCAACTCGACGATGTGCCCCGTGCCGGCAACCGTGACGCTCGCCAAGCCGGTGCAATTCCGGAACGCGCTCTCCCCGATCGTTTCGACGCCGCTCTGTATGGTCAACGTTCCCTCAAAGCCCCAGCAACCCCAGAACGCGCTATCCCCAATCGTTTTGACGCTACCCGGTACGGTCAAGTTCCCCGTAAACTTGCAACCCTGGAACGCGCGCGCCCCGATTGTTTCGATGCCGCTCTGTATGGTCAACGACCCTGTAAAACCGCTGCAACCCGAGAACGCGTAATTTCCGATAGACTTGACGTTGCCCGGTACGGCCAAGTCCCCCTTCAAGTCGCTGCAATTAATGAACGCATAATTTCCGATAGACTTGACGCTACCCGGTACGGTCAAGCCCCCCGTCAAGCCGAGGCAAGACGAGAACGCGTAATCCCCGATAGATTCGACGCCGGCAGGTACGGTTAGTGTTCCGGTAAAGCCCCAACAATTTTCGAACGCGTGCGCCCCGATCGTTTTGACGCCGGCCGGTACGGTCAAGTCCCCCGTAAGGCCGCTGCAACCCGCGAATGCGTACTCCCCGATAGACTCGCCGCCTCCCTCTATGGTCAACAATCCCTCAAAGCCCCAGCAACCCCGGAACGCGCTCTCCCCAATCGTTTTGACGCCGGCCGGTACGGTCAAGTTCCCCGTCAAGCCGCTACAACCGTAGAATGCGTAATCCCCGATTGTTTCGACGCCGCTCTCTATGGCCAACAATCCCTCAAAGCCCCAGCAACCCCAGAACGCGCTCGTCCCGATCGTTTTGACGCCGCTTTTTACGGTCAAGCCCCCCGTAAAGCCGACGCAAGTATAGAACGCGCTATTCCCGATAGACCGGACGCTGCCCGGTACGGTCAAGCCCCCCGTAAAGCCGCTGCTGTAATAGAACGCGTAATCCCCGATAGACCCGACGCCGGCCGATAGGGTCAGCGTCCCCGTAAAGCCGCAACCCGAGAACGCGTAATTTCCGATAGACTTGACGCTACCCGGTACGGTCAAGTCCCCCGTAAAGCCGACGCAATCCGAGAACGCGGCGTCCCCGATAGACTCGATGCCGCTCTGTACGGTCAGACCGTTAAAGCCGCTACAACCGTGGAACGCGGCCGCTCCGATCGTTTTGACGCTACCCGGTACGGTCAGCGTTCCGATAAAGCCGGAGCATTCTGAGAACGCGTACTCCCCGATAGACTCAACGTCGGCCGGTACGGTCAGCGTCCCCGTAAAGCCGCAATACGAGAACGCGCCTATCCCGATCGTGTTGATGCCGCTCGATAGGGTCAGCGTTCCGGTAAAGCCGAAACATTGCGAGAACGCGCTATTCCCGATAGACTCAACGCTGCCCGGTACGGTCAAGTCCCCCGTAAAGCCGCAATACGCGAATGCGCCTATCCCGATCGTTTTGGCGCCGTTCTGTATGGTCAGTATTCCGGTAAAGTTGCCGCAATTTTGGAACGCGGCATTCCCGATAGCCGTCACTTCCGCGCCGCCGATAGCCGCCGGGATTGTCAAATCCGTCAAGGTTTCGCCCAGCGTCGTAAGCCCTGTGATTGTGCCGTCCTCAAAGGCAAAGGATTCCTCCGCGTTCGGCGTAGTCGTCCGAGTCACGGAAATTCGCGGGCTCGCCCAATAGTTGCCGGTCTCTTTCAGCCGCGCGTAAAAGGTGTATTCCGTGTCGACGGCTAAATCCGTGAACACAGGATCGTCCTGCCACGCCGCGTCGTCCTTTGAATACTGGTACGCCGTCCCCAAAGCGGTGACCGCGACTTCCGTTTTAACGTCGTTATGCAAGGCCGCTGTAAACGCCGTGCCGTTCGGTACGGTTTGCGCCGCCCGGTCGACCGTCAAGGAAACCGTCCCCTTTTCGATTTCATAATTCGCCGTATCGTTTGGGGTAAACGTCCAGTTATAGTTGTGCGTCCCCGCGGTCAAAGTCTGCCCGCCGTTCAGCGCGACAGTCCCGCCCGTTGTCGCCGTAGTAATTGTCGGTAAAGCGTCCCCATAAGTGAGCGTCCCGCCGGAGTATTCGGGTTGCGCGACAGCCGTCCGCGCCTTGTTGACCGTGAGGGAAATCGTCCCCGTTTCGCTCTCATAGTTGTCCGTATCGTCGGGCGTAAACGTCCAGTTATAGTTTTTCGTCCCCGCGGTCAAAGTCTGCCCGCCGTCGATTGCGACGGTTCCGCCCGCCGTCGCCGTCGTAATTGTCGGTAATGCGTCCCCGAATGTGAGCGTCCCGCCGTTATATGTAGGCTGCGCGATATTCAGGCGCATTTTCCCGTCCGGCGGGTTGCCCGAACAGGCGACAAAAGCGGTTGCCGCCAAAGCGGCGAGCAAAATAAACCAAAATATTTTGACTTTTTTCATCGATGGGGTTTCCTTATTTTGGGAGTGGACAAACCACATTGAACACCAACACAGCAAGTCATTGCGAGGAGCGCGGAACGCGCGATGCGGCAATCTCTATATAAAAAGGCGCGTTTCGTGTTTTGTACCGGTATCAACGCGGTTTGTCCACTTCCTCTTTTTGGGGTATATTGGTTTGAAAAATCCCTTGCGGTGTGTGGGGGGCGTTGCCTTATCGAGGGCTAGCCCTCGATACAATTGAAACGGGCGCGCCCGTTTCAAAAGGGAGTTTTCAGCAACTTGTTCAAGTACAGTATAACACACATGGGGGCAAATGTACAGTATTTTACACTAATTACTGATTGAATCAATGATTAATTGTTGACCTGTCGACCAAGAAACTTTGGCGGGTGATTTGCGTTTCTTGTCCTGCAAGGAAACGCCACGCGCGTCCTTTGTCATTCTTTCCGTGAGTGAAGAATCCCAACCGTTGAAAAATTCCCCTCCCTCGGAGGGGTGCCGCCTTTGGCGGCTGGGTGGTTCGTTTATTGACAATGGCCAAATTGCGGTCGGTTTTTTTCGCGCGCAATATTCTCTTGACCGCAATTCTGCATTTTGCATTCTGCATTGAATAATGTCGGTGGGCAAGAAACGCAAATCGCCCCCAAG
>JAISFM010000320.1 GCA_031263605.1 Clostridiales bacterium
CGGGAGCGCGACGCGGCAATCTCTACCGAACAGGGGAACGCCCCGCGCAATGTCCCCCGACCGAAACTGTGGACTGTTTAATACAGTGCGCTCCCGTTAACAAAAAATCTAAAAAAAAACCTTATAAGGAGAGCAAAAAGATGAAAAAAATCAGACTCTTGGCAATGTTGCTCTGCGCCCTGCTTGCGGTCTCTTTGGCGGCTTGCGCGGGCGACGGCGGAACGGGAACCGGGGACGGCGGCGGAACCGGCGGCGACGGCGGCGGTACGCCCGCGCAAACGGAGGAACGGGTAGACCCGCCCGCGCCGATTAACGCCGTCAATTCGGTGCTGATTACATACGGCGGCTCTACCGTCAACGGCGTGTTGCAGGTCGGGCTGTCGCTCGGCGCGATTGAATTGGACGCGGACGTGTCCGTAACGGGCGAGCCGTCTTATACGCTCGCGTTTTCCGGCGACAACCCAACGGTGGCGACGGTCGGCGGCAAAACGGTTACCCTGCTGTCGGCGGGCGAAACCGTCATTACGGCGGCGGCCGCCGACCGCAAGCATGAAATCGTGCTTGTCGTGGCGGACGATATGACGGCCGCGCCCGTAAAATACCCGATCACCGTGAACGGCGGCACCGCCAACGCGGCGAGCGCGGCGGCGGGCGAATACGTTACGGTCACGGCGGAGGCCGCGCCCTTAGGCCGTATATTCAAGGAATGGGAATACAGCGCGGACGACCTGTGGGTCAACGGAAATTTGTTCCGTATGCCGGACGGCCCGATCGAAATCACGGCGCAATACGATAAACTGTCGTTCGGATTAAAAATCGGCAACGCGTCCGTCACGGTCAACGACGAACCCGTTGACGAAACGCCGAATGACAGCGGCGAAATCGACATCGTTTGCGACTACGACGACGAAATCACGCTGACCGCGGATATCCCGACAGGGAAAAGGCTGGTCGGCTGGGACAGGAATATCGAAAACAACCGTGTGAAAGACGAGGGGGGGCAACTTGTCTACGACGAGGAAATAACCTTCAACATGCCCGCCGAGCCGCAAGCGTATTGGGCGGTCAGCATGACGAAAAGCGGTTTGTTGGGGGTAAACGGAACGGTAGCGGCTACGGGCATTCTCGACGCGAGCGGAAACGCGGGTACGCAACTTGCGGGCGGTTCGGCAACCGCTGGCTCGGTTTGGAACTCGCCCGCGTATGCAACCATTAACGCGAGTACGGATTCCGACCTCGAAGGAATGAGCGGACTTACGGTCAACATCCCCGCGAACGGCGCGGCCAATACGCATAACCGTATAAGAGGCTCCGCCTTGAACAATGTGACCGTCGGAGGCTCCGTGACGCTCACCTATATATTCAAAAACAGAAGTACGGCTTACGACGTTACGATCAGCATAGGCGCGGAATCCTACGGCGCAGTTGCGATGACCGGAAACGTGACCGTCCCGAAGAACGGCGGCGTTGTCAAGAAGCACGTCGTAGTCCCGCACGGCTTTTATGAACCGTATTTCATTCTCGTTTTGGGCGCGGCACCGGGCGGCACGGGAACCATACCGCTCGATATAGTCGCCGATCAGGCGGTCACCTATCGTCGGTTCGATCCCGCGCTCGAAGTCAGAGATCCCGTTCAGTTGGGAAGTTGGAGCGGAAATTTCGTCAGACCTGACAATCAAAGGGGTATCATGCTGTTTTACGGTGAGAATTTTGGTGTGGGCACCAATTTTTCCACGCAGGTGACAATGGCGCAGATGCCCGCGCTCGCGCCGGGAAAAACGACGACCACCGTATATTTCCGCATGATCAGTTATATCGGCGGCACCCTCGGCGATATGCAGTGGACGGTCAGATTCGGCACTGCCAACAACAACGGCAATTTTGGGTCGCAAGCGGTCACTCTGCACCCCAACGAAACGCAGGTGTTCGCGGTAGAAATCGATCGGAGTACCGATCCGCAAACGATTTATTTCAGTGTTGTCTCGACTTTGGCGGTAAGCAGACAATGTTTCCTAATTCAAATGAGTTACGCCAACGTCTTCGGGATAGAGGAATAGATAAAGGAGTAAAACGATGAAAAAATTCTTTAAAAAAAGGTACGCAAAACTGATTAGCCTTGCCCTCATTTTGGGGCTCGCTTTCGGGGTGTTCGCGGGCGGCTGGACGGCGGTATACGCCGACGACGGCGACGACGAAACCACGAACTACTACTACGCCGATTACGCCACGCGGGCGGAGGCTCTCACGGCGGGGAACGCGCTCAACGAGGAAATCATGGCCGAGGGGATTACCCTCTTGAAAAACGAGGGCGGCGCGCTCCCGTTGGCGACTTCCCCGTCCAACGCGAAAAAGATCAGCGTGTTCGGCAAGAACTCGACCAACATCGTCTACGGCGGTCAAGGCTCGGGCGCGGGCTCCTCTTCGGGGCGCGTGAACCTGCAAACCGCTTTACAGGGCGCGGGCTATGAGATCAACGGGACGCTGACCAACTTCTATAACAATACCTCGCAGTCCGGCTCCAACAGGGCCGCGCTGACGGGTTACAGCATTTTGACGGGCTGGCCGACCTATGAAACGCCGATCGCAAGTTATACACAGGCGGTTAAGGACAGTTACGCCGCATACGGCGACGCGGCTCTGATCGTCATTTCCCGCATGGGCGGCGAGAGTACGGATTTGCCGCGCACGATGTGGTGGAACGGCAGCAACTATACGTCCTATAATACGGCCGCAGTGTCGAGACAGGCCGTCAATGGCGCGCGCGACGCGAACGACCATTATATGCAACTCGATGCGAACGAAACCGCCTTGATTAACCACGTGTGCGAAAACTTCGACAACGTGATTGTGGTCTTGAACACCGGCTCGCAATTTGAATGCGGCTTTCTGGACGACCCCGGCCATTACGCCTATAACGCCAAAATCAACGGCGCGTTGTGGATCGGGTACCCCGGCACACGGGGCTTGAACGCCCTCGGCAAGGTCTTGAACGGCACGGTCAACCCCTCGGGCAAAACCGTGGACACCTATTCCCGCGATTTCAAGGCCGACCCGACGTGGCAAAATTTCAGCAACAACCTTGTTGACAACGGCCATAAGTATTCCAACTCCCCCGGCGGACAGGCGCAATACTTCATCCGCTATGAGGAAGGCGTTTACATGGGTTACCGCTATTACGAAACGCGGGGCTATACCGAAGGGTTTGGCTCGCCGTATTCGGGCGCGGTTTCCGGCTCGTCCACGTCCTCGTGGGCGGATTGGTATGGGGCGAACGTCGTTTACCCGTTCGGCTACGGCCTGTCCTATACGAGTTTCGATTGGACGGTGGGGACGGCTTCCCCGGCCTCCGGCGAGGCGTTGGGCGCGGACGACGTGATTTCCGTTCCCGTCACCGTCAAGAACACAGGCTCGAAAGCGGGCAAGGAAGTCGTGGAACTGTACTATACCGCGCCGTACACGGCGGGCGGTATCGAAAAGCCGTATGTCGTGTTGGGCGCGTTTGAAAAGACGGGGCTGTTGGCCCCCCAAGAGAGCGAAACCGTGACCTTGACGATAAAGGCGCGGGATATGGCGAGTTACGATTGGGACGACGCGAACGGCAACGACTTTAAGGGCTATGAACTGGACGCGGGCGGCTATTCGGTCAAGATTATGCGCGACGCGCACACCGTAGAGGGCGCGGCGGTTGCCTATACCGTTCCGGCGGGCGGCTTTCAATACGACACGGACGAAACGACGGGCGCGGATATAGAGAACCTTTTCGACGACGCGAGCAACGGGATTACGGCGTACATGTCCCGCGAGGACTTTGCCGGCACGTTCCCGCAGATGTCCACGGGCACCGACGAGATGACGGTTTCACAGGAAACGCGGGACAAACTTCGGGAATGGCTCGTGACGGGGCAGGGCGGCGCGGGCAACGTGGCGGACAAACCGTCCGACCCGTGGTACGTCGCCCCCGAGGACATGCCGACGACGGGCGCGTTCAACAATATTAGGCTTGCCGACCTGGTCGGCCTTGACTACGACGACCCCCTTTGGGACGACTATCTGGATCAATTCGACGTGGGCACGAGCGCGGCCAATTCGGGCATGGTGTGGCTTGTCTCCTACGGCGGGTGGATGTCGGGCGCGATCAGCAAGGTCGGCTTGCCGTTCGCGCTGAACGGCGACGGCCCGTCCGGTTGGGCGAACGGCAGGGGCGTGGCAACCGACCAAGTGGCATACGCTAGCGACACGATTCTCGCGTCCACCTATAATAAGGAACTCGCCTACCGCAAAGGCAATGCAATCGGCAACGAGGGCTTGTTCGGCGACGGCAGCGCGGGAAACAACTCGAAGTACCCGGGCTGGTACGCCCCCGCCGTCAATATCCACCGCTCGGCTTTCAGCGGGCGCAACTTTGAATACTTCTCGGAGGACGGCTATCTGACCGGCGCAATCGCCGCGCGGGTCGTGGCGGGTGCGAAGGAAAAGGGCGTGTTCAGTTTTGTCAAACACTTCGGCCTCAACGATCAGGAAACGCACCGCGACGGCCTCGCGACGTGGGCGAACGAGCAGTCCATGCGCGAAATCTATTTCAAGGGCTTCGAACTGTGCGTAAAGGACGGCGGCGCGAACGGCATTATGACGGGCTTGAACCGTATCGGCGCGGTTTGGGCGGGCGGCAACTATAACCTGCTGACCAGACTCCTGCGCGATGAATGGGGCTTTCACGGTTCGGTCGTGTCCGACTATATCGAGGGGCGCGGCGGCTACGGCAGCATGAACCAGGCAATCCGCGCGGGCGGGGATTTGATGCTCGCCAGCGGCAATCGATATGTGGATTTCGCGTTGGATTCCGCCACGACGGTGACCGCGCTCCGCAACGCGACGCACAACATCACTTACGCCGTGGCCAACAGTTGCGCCATGAACGGCGACGCGCCCCTCGAAGCGATGGGCGCGTACGAGAACAGGCAACTGCCGATGGGCACCGTCGGCTCGGCGTATTCGGCCGACCTCGGCACCGTCACCCTCAACAACGGCGACGACCCCGCGAAAATCACCTATGCCGTGAAAGACGGCTCGGTTCTGCCCGGGGGCTTGGCGTTGTCCGCGGCGGGACTGCTCACGGGCACGGCGGCCGAGGAAGTCAGCAACTATAAATTCACCGTCGTAGCGTCCTATGAGACCTTCCGAAAAGAGGCGACGTTTACGGTCACAATCGTGGACCCGCTCGGCTCGATTGTGTACGGGCGGGACGGCGGCGTATTGGATACCGCGACCGTCGGCGAGGCGTATACCGCCGACGTGGGCGGCGCGGAGGTGTTCAAAACCAACCCCGCGCCCGGCGAGGTGTTCCCGACAATCACATACGCCCTAAAATCGGGGAGTTTATTGCCCGAGGGCTTGTCCCTGTCCGCGGACGGCGGGATTACGGGCACGCCGACCAAAAATTGTATCGATTATGAATTTACGGTTGTCGCGTCGGCTTTGGGGCTTAAAAACGTCGAGGCGTCCCTGACGCTCTCGATACTTCACAGCATGACCTTCTCGGGCAAGACGCTCGCGGCCGGCAAATTCGGCGCGCCCTACCTCGACAAGGTAGCCCCCGCGGACAATTCCGACCCGGACGGCGGGGCGGTCACGTACCGGTTGAAAGAGGGCAGCGCGCTGCCCGGGGGCTTGACGCTGACCGCGAACGGCACTATCGCCGGCACGCCGACCGAAACGGTGACCGACAGGGTGTTTACGGTCGTGGCAACGGCGGATTTCGCCACGGCGCAAGAGGCGCAATACAGCGTGACGGTAGGCCTTGCGTTCAACCGCGTGGAACTTCCCGACGGCAAGAACGGCAGGGCATACGACGCGACGGTGGACATGGCGCAAGGCGCGGACGGTATCGTTTACGGCGTAAAGGAAGGCTCCGCTTTGCCCGAGGGCTTGACGCTCTCGGCGGCGGGCGAGTTGACAGGAACGCCGACCAAAGCGGGCGTGTATACCTTTACGATTACGGCGAACAAGGACGGGCTTGTCGGCGACGAAACGGCAGTGCGGCTGTATATCGCCAACGCCGACCCCGTAACGGGCGGCAACGAGACCAACCCGCCGCCCGCCCCGACGACCCCCGCGCCCAAAGGCTGCGGCAACGTAATCTCCTCCGTAATCGTCGGCGGCTCGGGCGCGCTGATCCTTGTGTCCGCCGCGCTGTTCGTGTATGCCGCCGCGCGGAAAAAGAATAAAGCGAAAGGGGTGGCCGCATGAAACCCGCTTGGAGCATAAAAGCCCTGTGGAAAACGCGGCGCGTCAAAGCGTGGGCGGTTACCGCGCCGATCCTGTTGGCGTTGCTGATCGCGGCGGTTACGGTGACAAGCGCGGTGCTGCTTGTGTACGGCACGCTCAATTCGATGTTCGGCGGGCAGAGGCGCGTGCTGAAAAGCGGCGACCCGAGCCGATATATACGCTACGAGGCCGACTACGCTAATAAGAGCGAGGTCTTGGCGGCGGCGAATCTTTTGAACGAGAAAATCTGCGAGGAGGGCATTATCCTGTTGAAAAACGAGGACGACGCCCTGCCGCTCGCGGCCTCGCAAAAAATATCGGTGTTCGGGAAAAACTCGGTCAACCTTGTTTTGGGCGGCTCGGGGTCGAGCGCGGGTTCGGGCAACGGCGGCGGCGCGGGCTTGTACGAGAGTTTGCAAAGCGCGGGCTTTGCGGTCAACCCCGTGATGAAAGCGTTCTATGACAACACGGGTTCGCCGCGCCCGTCCGCGCCCGCGATGGGCTCGGTTTTGACGGGCTTCCCGACCGCCGAAACCGCCGTGTCGTCCTATACCGCCGCGGTCAAAAGCAGTTACGCCGACTATCCCGACGCGGCTTTGGCCGTGATCAGCCGAATCGGGGGCGAGGGTTACGACCTGCCGCGCTCGATGTTCTGGAACGGGAGCAACTATGCGGTGTGGAACGGCGACCAAACGGTACCCGGCGCGCGCGGCAGGGACGACCATTATTTGCAACTCGACCAAAACGAAACCGACATGCTGAAAGAGGCTTGCGCCAACTTCGACAAGGTGATCGTCGTAATCAACTGCTCGACAAGCATGGAACTCGGCTTTTTGGACGACCCGGGGCACTACGCCTATAACCCCAAAATCAAGGCTGCGCTGTGGATCGGCAACCCGGGCGGCTCCGGCATAGCCGCGCTCGGGCGCGTGTTGAACGGCTCGGTCAACCCCTCCGGCAAGACCGTGGACCTTTACGCGCGGGATTTTAAACAGGATCCGACGTGGCAGAATTTCGGCAATAATTTGGTTCAGGACGGCAACCGCTACACGCTGAACGGCGCGGGGCGCAACGCCTATTTCGTCGAATACGAGGAGGGTATCTATACGGGCTACCGCTACTACGAGACCCGCGGCTACGACGAAAACGACGGCGGGGTATGGTACCGCGACCACGTAGTCTACCCGTTCGGCTACGGCCTGTCCTATACGAATTTCGATTGGGCGGTGGGGGCGGCATCCCCCGCATCCGGCTCCGCATTGGCGGCCGACGGCGCGGTTTCCGTTCCGGTCGCCGTCACGAACACGGGCGCGGTTGCGGGCAAAGAGGTCGTACAACTTTATTATACCGCCCCCTACACAAAGGGCGAAATAGAGAAAGCCCGCGTCGTCCTCGGCGCGTTCGCCAAAACGAAACTCCTCGCGCCGGGCGAGAGCGAAACGGTGACTTTGACGCTGAACGCGCGCGACATGGCGAGTTACGATTGGAACGACGCGAACGGCAACGGCTTTAAAGGGTACGAATTGGACGAGGGCGCGGACGGGGGTGCGTATGAAATTAAGGTCATGAGGGATTCGCATACGCCCGTCGGCGCGGCGGTTTTCTATACCGTACCGGTGGGGGGCTGCCGCTATGAAACCGACACCGCGACGGGCGCAAAGGTGGAAAACCTTTTCGACGACGTGAGCGAATACGTCGAGAACCGCGGCGGCTATCTGTCGCGCTCCGACTTTGCCGCCACGTTCCCGAAGGCCCCGACCGCCGACGACCGCGCCGAAACGCAGGCGTTCATCAGTTCTTTGAACTATAACGTCAACTTCCCCGGCCCGTGGGATACCGACGAAATGCCGACGCAAAGCCGCTCCGTCGCCGCCGACGACAAAATCACGGTGAAACTGTACGAATTGATCGGCGCGGAGTACGACGACGCGAGGTGGGACGAAATGTTGAATCAACTCACCGTCGGGCAGATGCAGGATTTGGTCAACAGCGGCAACTTCAATACCGGAAACATCGGTAATATCGACAAGCCGCAGACGATCGACGCGGACGGGCCGATGGGCTTCGCGATATTCATGGGCGACCCCAGCGTGTACGACACGGCGTATTACGCCAGCGAATGCGTGATGGGCGCGACGTGGAACGCCGAACTTGCCGAGGAGATGGGCAAAATGGTGGGCAACGAGGGCTTGATCGGCGACGAGAGGGGCGACGGCCGCCCGTATTCGGGCTGGTACGCGCCCGCGATGAACCTGCACCGCTCGCAGTTTGGCGGCCGCAACTTTGAATATTATTCCGAGGACGGCCTGTTGTCGGGCAAATTGGCGGCGGCCGTCGTGCGGGGCGCAAAATCCAAGGGCGTGTACACGTATTGCAAGCATTTCGCGCTGAACGATCAAGAAACCAGCCGCGATGCGAACGGCCTTGTGACGTGGGCGAACGAGCAAGCCATGCGCGAGCAGTACTTCCTGCCGTTCGAGACGGCGGTCAAGGAAGGCGGCGCGACGGCGTTCATGTCCTCGTTCAACCGCGTCGGCAAGGAATGGGCGGGCGGCAATCACACCCTGCTGACCAAACTGCTGCGCGACGAGTGGGGCTTTCGCGGCGCGGTGATCACCGATTTCAACGTCAACGCGTTCATGAACCTTGACCAGATGGTACGGGCGGGCGGCGATTTGAGTTTGAGCGCGGGCAAGGCGTGGAATTTGGACAATTCGGCGACGACGGTAACCGCTTTGCGCCAAGCGACGAAAAACATTCTCTACACCGTGGCCAACAGCAACGCGATGAATGGCATGGGCGAGGGCGTCGCCTATCGGTACGCCCTTCCGCTCTGGCAGGTCTGGCTGCTCGCCGCCGCCGCGGTCATATTCGCCCTATGCCTCGCGTGGGGCGCGTGGGCGGTATTGTCGGCAGGAAAGAAGCAAACCGCGAAAGACGGGGGCGAACCCCCGCGCGAAGCGGACGACCCTCCGGCCGTTTCTTAAATACGCCGCCGCCGTTCCGCGTTGGCACCGTATAAACCGCCGGAAGCGGGCAAAGAGCGTCGATACGGTCATGGCGAGGAAGGGCTTGTTGTCAAGTAGAGTTGTAACGAAATGCATACGCGGTCATTGAGAGGAGCGCAAACGCCTCGTCCGGTCATTAGAGTTGTAGCGAAATGAATGCGGGGTCATTGCGAGGAGCGCAAAGCGCGACGCGGCAATCTCAACCGAACAGGGGACACCCCGCGCTTTCCTCTCTCATTCCGAATGTGCGCCCCCATGTCATTTCGAGCGAAGTCGAGAAATACCCCACATTATGAGGCCTGTTGCGAATGTACCACTGCATTGCCCATAAAGCACGGCAAGTCATTGCGAGGAGCGCGAAAGCGCGCAATCTCTACCGAACACAGGAACGCCTCGCGCAATGTCCCCCGACCGAAACTGTGGACTGTGCACTGCTTTAACTGTGGACTGCCAAACACGAAACGTACTAAAAAATGGAGGAACCAATCATGAAAAAACAAGCGACTTTCGGCAAAAAACTCTTCGGCATACTCGCGGCGGCCGCGGGACTGCTCGTCTGCCTGTTCGGCTTTGCGGCCTGTATTGACAGCGGAATCGGTGATGGAACAGGGAACGGCGACGGGACGGGCAATGGCGGCGGCGGCGATACGCCCGGCATGACGACTTACACGTTCGAGGCGGAATATGTAGATCTCGACGGTTTGTATTCGCCGAGTTATTCGGGGTCGGTCTACGGCGCGGATTTAGTGTACGGCGGCGGCACGCAAGCCGATAAGGACAAAGGGTGGAGCAACGGCTATTATGTGGGGCCGACCTATTTGGACGGTTTCTGCCTGCGCTTTGCGGTCAACTCCGACGCGGCGAAATCGGCGACGCTGATCATACGGGTCGGCTCCGAACTGCCGGATCTTGCGCTCGCGCCCTCCAACTTTGAGATCAAGGTCAACGCCGCCGCATTGAGTTACAGTTCGCTTTCGGTCACGACGGCGGTCGATATGCCCGGCATGACTTTCGCCGACAAAACCGTTTCGACGAACGTACAACTTGCGCAGGGCGAGAACGAGATCACGCTGACCGTGAAAGCGAATACCTTTAAAGGCGGCGACACGGGCGGCCCGATGGTGGACTGCATCAAAATCAAGACCGAAGCGTCGCTCACATGGACGCCGATCGACAACCCCGCAAACGCCGGCATGGCGTAAAGCGATTTTCACCCATGGGTATCCGTTTAGGAACTGCCGTGATACATGGCCGGAACCTCCTTTAAATTTAGCAGGGGAAACGAAAAAGGCAATCCCCGCGAAAGAGATTGCCTTTGACAAAATATTTAGTTTGAAAATTGACCCTTCTATTATATAGCCACGGGAAAGGCAAAAAGTTACCTGTTTTTAAGAAGTTCCTCAAAAATCTTTTCAGCCTGTCGTAATCTTTCTGGAAATGTTCCCGTATTTTTCGCGCTGCGTTGTAAAAATGCTTCTTCGCTGAGTTCTCGCTTTCGTTCATTTTGCATTCGAACCGCATGGAATATGCTACGTCTTTAAAGGGCATTTGGCATAAGACGCGGT
>JAISFM010000232.1 GCA_031263605.1 Clostridiales bacterium
TTTCCCCCCGCGCCCCCTTTCAAAAACTTTCAACATTTGTCTTACGAGCCGCATAGTATTGCTTTATCATAGGGGGGGGGGATATTCCTGCCGGTCCTTGCGAGGAGCGCGAAGCGCGACGCGGCAATCTCTACCGAACAGAGGAACGCCCCGCGCGCCCCTCTTGTCGTTCATTCCGTGCGTGAAGAATCCCAACCTTTATCAAATGCAGAATGTAGAATGCAAAATGCAGAATTGCGGACAAAGCGCATTGCGCAAACCTCTGTCATTTCGAGCGAAGTCGAGAAATCCCCCACCTTTTAAAAGGGAATAGGGAATAGTGGATAGGGAATAGTGTCGGTCGGGTGGGTTTTGCGCGCGCGGTTAAAGGATAAACCATTCGCGCTAAAACATTTCCGCTCACATGCAAGAAACATACAGCATAATAAAAGTTATTTCTTGCGTCAGCATCCGAACTTCTCAATTCTCAATTTTCAATTCTCACTTCCGTTTCCCCCTTTCCGGCTTGCATATCCCTTCGGTTTCTGTTATAATATGCCCATGGGCAACTTCCTTTCAAAGGAATTGATCGCGCGGCTGCCGCTCTATAACCGCTATTTTTACGAATATTTCTGTTCGGGGTTGGAGCGCGTGTCCAGCGGGACGATCGCCAAAAAGATGGGCGTCGCGCCCTCGCAGGTACGCAACGACCTCTCGAAGTTTACGATTGCGGGGCAGCAGGGGTACGGGTACAGCGTCAAAAACCTGTACATGAGCATTTCGGAACAATTGGGGTTTCATTCCGTCAAGAATTGCGTGCTGGTCGGCGCGGGGGCTATCGGCCGCGCTTTGATCGGCAATAAGATGTTCGTCAATCAAGGGTTCCGGCTACTCGCGGCGTTCGACGCGCGCGGAGCAGGGCAGACCTTGAACGGCCTAACGGTTCGGCCTATGGAAACGCTACGGGACTTTGCGGCCGCCGAACGCATAGATATCGCGATCGTCGCCACGCCGGCCGAGGACGCGCAGGCCGCCGCGCAGCAAGCCTACGATGCCGGCGCGCGCGGTTTTTTGAATTTCAGTTACACCGATTTGCGTTTGCCGCCCGACGCCGTCGCAGAAAACGTCCACCTGCTCGACAGCCTGATGCGGCTGTCGCATAAAATGTCGCTGAACAAACAATGAAAAAAACGCCCTCGTTTATTGAAAGAGGCTCTTTTAAATTTGGCGGAGCAAGTAAATGTTTTGATTTATTGCAATGGGTATGGTATAATCATCAATATGAAAAATAAAATATTTTCGCTGTTTGTCTGTTTAGCAATGGTGTTAGCAGTCAATGGTTTTGTATCTTGTTCAAAACAAGATACAAGGGAAACTATAACTTTAAACGGTATTGAATATATGAAATCCGATAATGCGAACGAATATTTTGTTTATAGAGCGGCAAACAAAAACATAACGGATGCGGCAATTTCAGCAGAGATAAATTCAATGCCCGTAATTTCAATAGGACGAGCGGACGCAGGGTGGTTAATATTCCCATTTGAAAATTGCAAATCATTAACCAATGTCGTTATACCCAATTCGATTACAATTATCGGTTATGGGGCTTTTAGGAATTGTTCGGCATTAACCAATATTTCATTGTCAACAAATATAACAGAAATTTATCTTCATGCTTTTAGCGGGTGCTCATCGTTGACGACAGTTGATATTCCAAATAGCGTCACACAAATTGGGGCGGGCAGTTTTGCGGGTTGCGCGAATTTAACGGATATCACATTGCCAAATGCAATTACAAAAATCCCATATCAAATGTTTGATGAGTGCAGTCAATTGACGACCGTAACAATTCCAAATGGAGTGACAATCATTGAAAATAAGGCATTTATGAATTGCATAGCATTAGAGAGTATTTATATTCCCGATACGGTTACTACTATGCAGCGAATGCTTTTTGGGGGTTGTGTAAAATTAGAAAAGTTAAGAATACCAAATTCCGTTGAAATTGTTGAGGAGTATTTAACTTTTGATTGTAAAGGCATGACCATGGTTTACTTGCCTAAAAGCATTAAAAAAATAGAGCGACAAGCATTTGGCTTTAATGATTCGCGCTATGTGCCGAATATACATTATGAAAGCGCTTGGGCGGATTGGGAAAATGTGGACGTTAAATGGAACGAGGGAAATAATCAATACAAATATGAAAGCAATTTTACATTCAATAGTTATCCAGCGAATTGGAATACTTATTGATTTAATGTTGCAAAGTAACAGGTGCGCTCGGGGAATATTTATTTAAGCATACTGAAAGTTATGCGTCACAGCGATAATATAAAAGGCATTTAATCCTGCAAACAAACTAAAAGACGAACCTAACTGTAAGGTTCGTCTTTTAAATAACTTGGTGGGTCCAATTAGACTCGAACTAACGACCTCTTGCATGTCAAGCAAGCGCTCTAACCAACTGAGCTATGAACCCGCAAAACCGTTTCACAACGGTACTGTTAATATAATATCATATTTTCGGAGTTATGGCAAACATTTTTTAGGGGAGCGCACGGCGACAGCATTTACTTTTTTGCGGGTGGGGAAAGTTTGAAAGCAACGAAAATCTGTATGTCATCTCGACCGAAGCGAATGAAATGAGCGGAGCGGAGAGATCCCCCACCTTAATATTGTGGGGGATCTCGCGACTTCGTTCGAAATGATACACTAATCATTCTCAAAAAAAGCAAATGCTGTTGCCGCGTTAGGGAGTGGGGGGAGTGTACAAACCGCGTTGCTACGGGGTCATTGCGAGGAGCGCGGAACGCGCGACGCGGCAATCTCTATATAAAAAGGTGCGTTTCGTGTTCGGTAGAGATTGCCGCTTCGCGCTCCTCGCAATGACCGGTAGCAATGCGATTTGTACACTTCCCGGGAGTGGGAAAACCGTTTACAAACGGCGGTAAAAATGATATACTTTTATAAAATAATCAAAGAGGTAAATATGGCGAAAAAGATTTTGATGTTTTACCTGTCCGACTGCCCGCATTGCGTCGGGGCGATGCGATACGAGGACGAACTCCGGCGGGAAAACCCCGCCTATCGGGCGTTGCAAATCGAGCGGATCGACGAGGCCGAAGACCCGAAAACCGCCGATGAATACGATTATTATTGGGTGCCCACGTATTACGTGGACGGCGTTAAAGCCCACGAGGGGCGAAATACAAAAGCGGACGTCCGCAAGGTTTTCGACGCCGCCGCCGGTTTAAACGGCGGGAACGTATTTTGAACGCAGTGAAGAATCCCAACCTATTAAAAAGGGAATAGGGAATAGTGGATAGGAAATAGTGTCGGTCTGGGGACATTGCGCTGTCTCCTAGCATTCTTTCCGTGCGTGTAACAAGTTGAAAGTTGAAAAGTTAAGGATAAAGCGTTCGCGCTAAAATGTTTCCGCTCACATGCGGGAAACATACAGTATAATAAAAGTTATTTCTTGCGTCAGCATCCGAAACTTTTCAATTTTCAATTCCTAATACTTCCCTAAAAGCATACATATACGCGCCTACGGGTATGATAAATCCGTATGCGCGTATTTTTATTGGTTTTGGCCGGATTTCTGGGCGGCATATTCGGCGGCATGGGCATGGGCGGGGGGACGCTGCTGATCCCCTTGCTACTGTACATGTGCGGCTTGCCGCAGCACACGGCGCAAAGCGTCAACATGGCCGCGTTTATCCCGATGGCACTCGTCGCGCTAGGCATTCACAGCAAAAAAGGGCTAGTCGATTACAAGCGCGTCTGGCCGATTGTCATCGCCGCGTCTTTGGCGGGTGCCGGCGGCGCGTTTCTGGCCGTTCGCGCGCGCCCCGAACTGTTGACTAAATTATTCGGCGGGTTTATCGCGCTGCTCGGCGTTTATCAATTGGCAGGGGCGGGGAAGGGGCGCACAAACCGCAAAGGCCGCGCCGACGGCGGCTAAAAATCTTTTCGGTTTTTTTGGCGCAAAATCCGGGTATATACAAATAGCGTTGCTGCGTCATTGGAGTTGCGGCGAAATGAATACGCGATCATTGCGAGGAGCGCGAACGCCCCATTTGACATTGCGAGGAGCGCGAAGCGCGACGCGGCAATCTCTACCGAATAGAGGAACGCCCCGCGCTTTCCTCTCTCATGCTGAACGTGCTACCCTATGTCATTAGGTTTGCCGCAAAAATCCGGCGCAATTCCGCTCGCCTTTTAATTCCGCTGCAACTCTATTGCGAGGAGCGCGAAAGCGCGACGCGGCAATCTCTACAAAACACGAAACGCGGCTTTATATAGGATTTCCCCCTCAAACCCCCTCGAAAATATTTTTGCCTTTCGGTTTGTGCGCTCTCCCTGGGCGGGGAAACGGGACGCGAAAACAGAAAAAGGTTGAAAAGCGAAAAAAAAGTACAGGCATAAGACGGATATCGGTTGACAAAAAAACGACAAAGTACTACAATTATAAGGGAAGCGTGGGAGGGTGCGTTTTTTTGAAAAGTTTTTACAAGATATTTTCCTCGGGCGTGCATCCGCGCGGCATGAAATCATTGAGCGCGGAGACGCCGATTGAGGTATGCCCCGCGCCGAAACGGGTTTACATAGCGCTCAACCAGCACATCGGCAAACCGGCCTCGCCGGTCGTCGAGGCGGGCGAAACGGTCAGAATGGGGCAGTTAATTGCGCGCGCGAACGGAGCGGTCAGCGCGAATATTTTTTCCTCCGTCAGCGGAAAGGTCGCCGAAATCGCGCCCTATACCGACGCGGCGGGCACCCCGTCCATACACATCGTCGTGGACAACGACGGCTTGGACACGCCGGAAAAAGCCATGGCGCCGCTGGAAAGCCCCGCCCCCAGGGACATTGTCAAACGGATTGCCGACGCGGGCGTCGTGGGCATGGGAGGCGCGGGCTTCCCCGCGCATGTCAAACTTTCCCCTAAAAAACAGCCGGATGTCTACATCATCAACGCCGCCGAATGCGAGCCGTACATCACCTGCGATTACCGGCTGCTGATGGAGTACACGGAAAAAGTAGTGCGGGGCGCGGTTTATCTGGCGGCCGCCGTGGGCGTCGCCAAAGTCCGCGTCGGCGTCGAGGCCAACAAGCCCCGCGCGATTGATGCGCTGAAAAAGTTCAAAGCCGAAAACGGCCTCAAAGATTTAGAAATCGTCCCCCTAAAAACCAGATACCCCCAAGGCGCGGAAAAGCAGTTGATTTACGCGATTACGCGGCGGCGGGTGCCCTCGGGCGGCTTGCCGATGGATTGCGGCGTGATCGTCAGCAATACGCACACCGCCCTGTCGGCATATCTCGCGATCCGCGAGGGAAAGCCCCTCTACGAGCGCGTAATGACCGTAAGCGGCAAAGGGATCCGAAAGCCGTCCAATTTGTGGGTGCGCAACGGCACGCGTTACGGGGAAATAGCGGCGGCGTGCGGCGGGGAGTTGGGCAACACGGCCAAAATCGTCGGCGGCGGCCCGATGATGGGCGCGTCGCAAATTTCGCGAGACATTGCCGTAACTAAAACGTCGGGCTCGCTGTTGTTTTTGACAAAGGACGAATTTGTCGTCGCTATGTCCTCGCCCTGCATCAACTGCGGCAAATGCGGCCGCGCCTGCCCGATGCGCCTAATGCCGATGTACATTGATTCGTTCGCGCTCGCGGGCGATTACGCGGGCAGCAAAAAGTACGGCGCGCTCGAATGCATCGAATGCGGGTGCTGTTCGTACATATGCCCGGCCAACCGTTATTTGATGCAGAGCGTAAAGTTAGCCAAAAAGAAAATAAAGGAAATGGGGCTTTAAGAATTGAAAATTGAAAATTGAAAAGTTTCGGATAGAGGACATTGCGCGCATACGGTGTCATTGCTCACGGAACGAAGCGATGCGCGGCAATTTCTACCGAACAGAGGAACGCTCCGCGCGCGCCCCACTCTCTTTCATTCCGTGAGCAAAGAATCTCAACCGATTGACGAATTGACACAGCGCAAAAATCCCGACCGAAATTTGTCAACCGTCAATTGTCAATCGTAAATTTCCACAACCCTCAATTCCCCCGACCGACACTAACCACTACAACCCCAACCGCAACCGCAAACCGCTATAAGGAGATCCCAAATGGCCGATAATTTAGTCGTTTCCGTATCGCCGCATATACGGGCAAAGCATACGACGCGCTCGATCATGGCGCGCGTTTTGATCGCGCTCGCGCCCGCGCTTGTGGCGGCGGCCGTGTTTTTCGGCGCGTCCGTCGTTATCCAAGCGGCGTTGTGCGTCGTGTTTTGCGCCGCGTCGGAGTTCCTGTTCGGTTTGTTCCGCGTGTTGGCGGCCAAGCGGAAATTCGGGAAAGCCGACGCGAAAAAGAGCGGCATGTGGGATTTATCCTGCGCCGTCACAGGGCTCTTGCTCGCGCTCAACCTGCCCGTGTTTTTAAAAAAGGGCGCGGGCGGCGCGGCGTACAACATGGCGGGCATGTTCGACTTTTCGCATATCGATTGGGGGAATATGGTCTTTCTGTGCTTTGTCGGCAGCGTGGTCGCGATTGTCCTCGTCAAAATGGCGTTCGGGGGCATCGGCAAAAACTTCGCCAACCCCGCCTTGACGGCGCGCATCTTTTTAATGCTGTGTTTCACGTCTTTCATGGGCGCGGCCGTCCGCAACGTCATGATGCCCGCCGACGTGGCGACGGGCGCGACGTTTTTGGGCATGGGCGAAGCCGCGCCCGCCGCGTTCAGGACCGATTACCTGATGATGTTCCTCGGCGTCAAGAACGCGGCGGCGGTCGGCGAAGTCAGCGCGGCCGCATTGCTCGCGGGCGGCGTATATCTCTGCGTCATAAAGGTGATCGATTGGAAATTGCCGCTCGCGGTTCTCCTTTCGGCGGCGTTGTTCATCTTTTTGTTTTCCGGCTTTAAAATCGAATTGACGCTGACGCATATCCTGTCCGGCGGCTTGTTCCTCGGCGCGATTTTTATGGCGACCGACTATTCGACAAGCCCCAACACCTTTGCCGGCTCGATGGTTTACGCGGTCGGAATAGGTTTCTTTGTCGCGCTCCTGCGCTTTAAAAGCGATTACCCCGAGGGCGTTTCGTTTGCGATTGTGATTATGAACATCGTAACCCCGCTGATAGACAAGTACATCGTGCCGATCCCGTTCGGCGGCAGGGTCAAGCGGGCGAAGAAAAAGCCGCGCGCAGTCAACGGTTGAGTGTTAGTGATTAGTGGTTAGTGGTTAGTGATTGACGAGTAGTTATCGATTGACAATTGACGGTTATCGACAGAGCAATTGTCAAAAGTTTTTGGGAAAGGTTTGGAAAACCCTTTTTACAAAAAGGGTTTTCCAACAAACCCCCTCCCCAAACTCCCAACCCAAACAAAAAAAAGAAAAATGGAAAAGACTTTAAAAGCGAAAAAAGAGGAAAGCGCGCTCGAACGTTTCATGGAACAAAAGCCGATCGTTTACGGCGTCGTGATCATGACCGCGCTGGCGGTGCTGTGCGGCGCGGTTTTGGGTCTGGCCGGCTTGTTTCTGCGCGCGCCCGAACAGGCGGGCATCAACGACAGGGAACGGGCGATACTCGAAATCATTATGCCGTCGGAAGAGTACGAACTGTTCGAAGAGGACGGCGCGGACTACGCGTCGGACAAAAAAACCTTCAAAATCGAAAGGGTCTATATAGCGACGGGCGCACAAAACAAGGGCAATGCCGCGGTTATGGCGGGCGGGACGGGCTACAACGGCGGCGCGATAAAAAGCATAACCGCGTTCGATAAAGCCGACGATACGGTGCTGGGTTT
>JAISFM010000284.1 GCA_031263605.1 Clostridiales bacterium
CTCTTTTCAAAAAACTTCTTGCTATTATATTTTGCGGCAGAGATGTATTAAGTATATCCGATAACGAGTGCTTTTGTCAATTCAAATTCCCGCAAACGAAAGTTTTCGGAAAAGCGCGTTCGGAATGACAGATTTTTGGCGCGATAAGGCGGGGGATTTCTCGACTTCGCGCAGATCATGACAAATACGCGCGTTCGGAATGATAACTTTATATATGTTGAAAGTTTTTGGAAAGGGGGCGCGGGGGGAAACTTTTTTGCATACAAACCGAGGAACGAGAGTCGCGGGCAAACGAAGTTTGCATAGACCCGAGTGACGACGGTTTGGAACTGAAAATTTAAAAGTTTCCCCCCGCGCAATAATATTTCCCCGACCGACACTAACCGCTAACCACTAATCACTAACCACTAATCATTTTCAAGCATATATATGATAAGTTATGCGGATCATATGTTACTGTTACCTGCGCCCCGGGTCGGAGCCGCTCCGGAACGCGGTGGTGTCGCTGTACGACGGGCGCGGCCTGTTGGAGCAGCACCGCACGGACTTCACGGGGCGGTGCGTCTTTTCCCGACTGGAACGGGGCGCGTACACGGTGCGCGAAACGTCCGTGCCCTCTTACGCCCTCGTAAGCCGCGCCGTACACCGCATAAGCGGAGCGGGCGGCCGCCGCCTTTTTGAAGTCGGTTTCGCGTCCGCGCCGCGCTTCGGTTTTAGTGAAAGCGACATCGCCGACCCCGCCGTCAGGGCGAAAATCAACGAGTTGAGGGAAAGGGCGAGGAAAGAATTGAGAAGTGAAAATTGAGAATTGAGAAGTTAAGGTCGATGTCCGTAAAAACGGGTTTGTCGGCGGGAAACGGAAGTGAGAATTGAAAATTGAAAATTGAAAAGTTAAGGTCGATGTCCGTAAAAACGGGTTTGTCGGCGGGCAAGAAACATACAGCAATCCAAACTTTCTTTTTGCGGCAGCACTCGACACTTCGTCCTTCCTACTTCCTACTTACAATGTCGGCGGGCAAGAAACGCACAGCATAATAAAAGTTATTTCTTGCGTCAGCATCCGAACTTCTCAATTCTCAATTCTCACTTCTCACTTCCCTTCCCCTTACTCCGTCCTCAACGCCACCACGGGATCCTTTTTGGCGGCCCCGCGCGACGGGAAAAATCCGGCGATCAGGGTCAGGCCGATCGACAGCGCGACCATAAGCAGGGCGGTCAAGGGCCTAAATGTCGCCACATTGATATTGCCCATGTCCGGCACTAAATGCCGCACCAAAATATTGATCGGTATGGTCAGCAGCCCCGCGATCACGACGCCGATCACCCCCGCCGCAAAGCCCACTATGACCGTTTCCGCGCTGAACACGCGCCGTATGTCCTTTTTACGCGCGCCCACGCTGCGCAGGACGCCGATTTCCTTTGTGCGCTCTATGACCGATACATAGGTGATAATGCCGATCATGATCGAGGACACCACGAGGGAAATCGCCGCGAACGCCACCAGCGCGTAGGAAATCGTGTCGATCATCGTCGTCATCGCCTTTGAAACGACTTCCATGAGATCGTTGTATTTGATCTGCACAGCCTCGTCCTTGCCGACGTTGTAAGCGTCGATATACGCCTTGACTTGGGCTTTCGTGTCGAAGTCTTTGGGGTATACCCTTATCCCCGTCGGCAGCCCCGCCGAGGTGCCGGGCATCGCCCCGCCCAACGCCTGGCACGCTTGCAGCCACTGCAAATAAATTTCCGCCTGACTGTCCCCGGTAAAGGCTTTATTCGTGACGACGTTTGTCGTCGGGCTGGCTTGCTGCGCCAAAAGAATCGGCGAATTCGCGTTCGCGGCGTAAAACTGCCTGCCCAATTCGGGGTGGTAAACAAGCCCCTGCGAAAAGATGCTGGCGTTTACGTCCTGTTGCAGGCGGACGATCCCGACTATTTCCAAATCGATATTGCTCGGCTTTCCGTAAGTGTCCTCGTCAAACGCGGTTTCCCAAACGTTCTTGCTCTCGTTGAACACCCAATAATCGTCGTTCATGACCGCCTTGAACCGAACCGGCTCCTTGCCCGCGCCGTCGCCCAATAAATCGTCAAAACCGACCTTCCTCTGCGTCCCGTCGCCCGAAAAGGCAAACCCGAGATTGGCCAACACGTCGGAATTCAGGCGGTTGAACGTATCCGTCACTACGACGACCTCATGCTCGTTCTGCGGCAGCCTGCCCTGCAAGACCTTGTATACCTCCTCCACATAGGCGGGGTTCGTGGGCAACTCCTGCCAGCGGCTCGAACTTAAACTCACGTCCTGATACGTCCCGTCCGCTTTCTTTAAAACGAGGTTCATCTTTGTGCTGTACGTATAGGATACCGTGTTGTAGATGTCCTGCGGCATGTCCCCTAAATACGACACGAACTCCGGCGTGATGGAATTGATCCCGCCCTGCATTTTCGCTTGGTACGGATAAACCTCGGGCGCGTCCGTGAACTCCGTGTAATCCTTGTCGGCGTTTGTCCGCCCCTCGCTGAGCACCGCGTTGTAATCGATATGTATCTGGTCGATCGTAATCGGAAAATTCGCCATGCTCTCGGTCTGCATCCGGTTGACCTGCGTCGTCATGCCCGCCGACAGCGACAAGACCAAAGACACGCCGATTATGCCGATGCTTCCGGCGATTGCGGTGATGATCGTGCGGCCTTTTTTGGTCAGCAGGTTCTTAAAGGAAAGCGAGAGCGCGGTCAAAAAGGACATCGACGTCTTTTTGTATTTGGCTTTGCGTTCGCGCTCGTTCTCGGCAAAGTCAACGGCGGGCGCGTTCGCGGTTTCGGCTTTATCCTTATCCTTTAACTGTGCACTGTGGACTGTGGACTGTGCACTGCTCTCCGGCGGATTGGTGTCGCTGATGATTTGGCCGTCGAGCAGCCTTACGATACGCGTACTGTACGCGTCGGCCATTTCGCCGTTGTGGGTGACCATGATGACGAGGCGGTCGCCCGCCACTTTTTGCAGGATTTGCATGATTTGAATGCTGGTTTCGGTGTCGAGCGCGCCGGTCGGCTCGTCGGCGAGAATGATTTCGGGGTTGTTGACGAGGGCGCGGGCGATTGCGACGCGCTGCATTTGCCCGCCCGACAACTGGTTGGGGCGTTTTTTCGCTTGGTCGGCCAGACCCACGTCGGTCAAGGCGGCCATCGCGCGTTCCTTGCGTTCCGAGGCCGACACGCCGGACAGGGTCATCGCGATTTCGACGTTGGCCAGAATGCTTTGATGCCCGATCAAATTGTAACTTTGGAACACGAAGCCGATCGAGCGGTTGCGGTAAGCGTCCCAATCGGCGTCCTTGAACGCCTTTGTAGAGATGCCGCCGATCACGAGGTCGCCGCTGCCGTACCGGTCGAGCCCGCCGATGATGTTGAGCATAGTCGTTTTGCCGCAGCCGCTGGGCCCCAAAATCGAAACGAATTCCGATTTGCGGAACGACAAACTGACGCCCTTCAAGGCGTGGATGGCGGTATCGCCCATGACGTATGTCTTTGTGATGTTTTTCAGTTCTAACATTTGCTTGAACTCCCTTTACGCGTTTCTTTATTTTGCTTTTTAAATTTGCCGGGCAATTGACAATGCAGATTGACAATTTACGATTGACAATTTACGATTGACAATTGACAAATTTCGGTTGAAAGAATTTATCGCCGCAAAAAGTACTTTATCCTTAATTTGTCAATTGTCAATCGTCAATCGTAAATTGTGATTATAATAATACTACCACATTTTCACAAATAATGCACTATTATTATAACATTTTAATGACATTCTAATTTTCGCCGCCGTTAGGGTCGTTCGTTTTTGGAAGCGCAAGCGCGCGCCCCTCTGTCATGCCGGTGCGAAGTGAGCAAAGCGAACGCAGTCGAAACATCTCAACCTTATAAAAATTCCCCTCCCTCGGAGGGGTGCCGTCTTTGGCGGCGGGGTGGTTACTTCAAATTGAAAGTTGCAAAGTTGCGGATAAAGCGTCCGCGCTAAAACATTTCCGCTCATAGGCAAGAAACATACAGCATACTAAAAGTTATTTCTTGCGTCAGCATCCGACACTTCTCAATTCTCAATTCTCAATTCTCACTTCCCTTGTCCGACACTTCCCACTTCTCAAAACGCATATGTCCCGTAAATTCCGATACCCCCCGTCATAGTCCAGCCCGTACCCCACCAGAAATTCGTCGGGGACGGTAAAGCCGGTATAGTCCGCTTGCAAATCGACTTTGCGGCGCGAGGGCTTGTCCAAAAGGGCGCAGAGTTTCACGGACGCGGGGTCGCGGGCTTTGAGCAAGC
>JAISFM010000293.1 GCA_031263605.1 Clostridiales bacterium
CGACGATGTATTGCAGGGAAATTTCGCTGTCCGCGCCGATTTCGTCGTCGGCTTTGAACACTTTAAGCGTTTTGTCATCGTTCCCATCGTGTATCATAGCGATATTATAACACAAAACCGTGAAAGAATCCATTGTAAAAGATGCAGGCGCAGGCATTTTAAAAGTTATTGGATAAAATCGATTAAGAGGTTTCGTTACAACTCCAATGCTTTTACAGCAAATTCTTTGATTTGCGTAAAACTATTCTTTTGAGGGATTTATAGGTCGCCAGCCATACCGCGCCGGCGCAAGCGGGGCTCCTGTTTTTGATGCCCGAATAAACGACGCGGACGTCGTCCCCGATAATATTCAACGCGAAATTCAAAAAGTTGTCTCCAAGACGGGAAACGTCGCCGCAGAGAATGAGGAACGGTATATCCATGAACGCTAAAACGGCTTTTAGACGCTCGAATAAGGGCCGTGACAAGTCCTCGATTTTATTCTTGACGGACAAATTCACCGCGTAAGACTGAAACAATTCGTCGTAACTCAAATCCGTCAAGCGGCAAGCCTCTTCCCAAAAATCAAAGCCGAGCATTCCGTTAAGATTGCCCGGTTTCGTTCGAATGCCGCTGTAAATCCCGCTTTTTGAAAACAAGGCTGCCGAAATTCTATTTTCAAAATCACAAATCAGCGCGCTGTCCGCGTAATCCCTTAAATTGCCGTAGCGTTTTTCCGCTATACAGATAAACTCGGTTTTTTTATCAAAGACCGTTTCCGTATCCCGCAATACATCGCCCAATCTTTCGGCGAGCCGCTTCTTCCATTCCTCTAAATCGAGGCCGAACAAGGAATAGGCCGGGATACTGACGCAAAAGGTCGATATTTTTTTGCCCTTGATCCGATAATGCCCGCTCAAACGGATCAGTTGCGCATGAATATAATCCAGTAAAGTATCGGCGTCCGTGAAAGAGACCGTTTGACAGCAGTTATTGATCTCGAAACCTTTCATGTCGACGTAAAAAATTTCCAAGTACCTGTCCGACAACGCGATCGCCACGGCGACGCCGCAATCGGGATTGATGTCATATATTGCGGACGGCCTGCCAAATTCAATCATGCGGACGTCGCTTTTCCGAACGACGCCCTGACTCATCAACTCGCGGATGATTTTATTTAAAGCGGTATGGCTGAGCAAGAGTTTGTCTTGCAGTTCTACAAGCGTCGTTTCCCCTTGCAGCATATGCTCGATAACCGCGCTTTTGTTGCCCTCTCTGATATCGACCTGTTTTTTACCGACTGTCATAAATCGCTCCATATCTTACCGCAATCGAAAAAGAATCGATATCAGTATACCATATATGCCGTTTTTTTCCAAACGATACTATAAAGCGTACTCGGGCAACGGCCGCGTTTTTGCGTTCCGTTCAACTTCTTTTGAGTCTTCGACGGGCTTTTTGACCGGCTCTCTCAAAGAAAAAAGTCCGCGAACGAAACCATCCTGTTTTCCTTTCGTGATTTTTCCGCCGCGATCGCGAGCAAATGCCCGATGACGGAATCGGATATATCCGTACAGGAAACGGATCGCGGCCCGTCTGAAAGCATAGACACGAAATCCTCGACAAGCCGCAAATCGCCGCCCGAATGCGCGCCCGAAACATCCTCGGTGATTTCGCGCGTTTCCTCTTTATAGCCCGTCGAATCCGCGTCATAACGGCGGACGGCGAATCGGTTGCTCTCTAAAAAGCCCTCGATTTCGCCCGTCGAGCCGACGATATGCATGTTGCGCCCCGGTCTTGAAACGCCGCCCAGCATATCCAAAGTCGCCGTACTGCCGTTATCGAACGTTACAAGCGTCGATTGGCTGTCCACCAAATCCTTGTCCGCAAAGGCGCACTCCCCGTGCGGGCTGACCGTTTTTAACAGTTTCTCGCGCAGCGGCAATTCCACGCCGTCCCAGTCCCTGCCCGGCAAATCGTTCCAGATCAAAAACGGATACACATCGTTTTTGATATACAGTTTGCGCGCCGAATACGGGCAGGAATCCTCGGCCGCGCAATCAGACAGGCAACGCGTACCCGCGCCGGCCGGCTTGTTTTTAGCGGTAAATTCCCCCCTCACGCCGACGGAAGCGACCGTAACGGGTTTTGCGCCCGCGTTCAGCCACACAAGCAAATCGAGGTCGTGGCAGCACTTTGCCATCAGCATACCGGAGCCGCACGCATTCTCGGCGCTCCATTTCCCCCGCACGTAAGCGGAAAGCATATGATAGACCGCCACATTCTCGCAAGCGTAAATGTGCTTGATACGGCCTATCGCGCCCTTCGCTAAAAGTTCCTTGATCCGCCGATAGAACGGCGCGTACCGCAGCACATGACAAACCATTAGAACGCGGCGGTTTTCTTTGGCGGCGCGCTCTAAATCCAAAAGTTCGCGCGGATCGGACGCGACGGGCTTTTCCAATAAAACATGGTACCCCTTTTCCAAAAGCGGCGGCGTCGTTTCATAGTGCAGGCGGTCCATCGTCGCGTTGATCACCGCGTCGCATTGACGGCTCTTGCGGTAAAATTCGGCGGGATCCGAATAGCAGTTTTCGGTTTTCAAGTTGTATTCCCGTTTCGCTTTTTCCAATTTGACGGGGTTCGGATCTACAACGCCGACAATCTCAAACAGATCGGGCCGCATTTTCGCGTACCTTGCGTAAATTTGGCCCCTGTCCCCGAAGCCCATGACCGTCGCCGTAATTTTTTTCATGAATATTTTCCTTCAACGAAGTACGGGCAACCCCAAAGAGAAACGCCCGTTTATTTGTAAAGGCGAAAGGCATTAGCGGCGTTTTAAAAATAACGCCGCGCCCAGCAACGTCGCCGCGAACCCGACCGCGCCCGCCGCGTTACTGCAATCGGAACAGCCTGTTTTATCCGGATTCCCGTTGTTGTTATTATTATTTCCGCTTTCATCCTCGGAATCGCCGATATAGTTCTTATCCCCAAGCCGAGTAATCAGAATTTCGTTCCAATCCGCGCCGGGTACGCTCATCGCGCTGACCGTCATATAACAGCCTTGCGCATATAGATCGGCGTTTAGTCCGGTCAAATCCATCTCTTGCCCGTTGACCCGCAGGATCAGGGCGTTGCCCTCTTTCAGCAATTCTACGGTATACTGCCCGACGGAATAATCCGGCTCGTCCGCGTCTATGTCGAACAGTCCGGCGTCGGGTACGGACAGATAAGCGCCGCTGAATATATCCGTTTCGGTTTTGCCGTTGACGGGCTTGACCTCGACCACGCCCGCCGCGCTGAACCAAAAATCCGCGCGGACACCGTCCGAGCCGCCTTTCGTGCCGGTTTCCGTAACGGGATAAAAGCCGATGTGCAGATGATTCGCCCCCAGCGTCCGCAAGGCGTACATAACGTTAAACGTGATTTTCGCGTTTTTGCCGACTTCCAGTTTTTGATTGAAGCCCAGCGTTTCGTAATACTTTCCCTCGCCGCTCGCCCATAGGCCCTTATCCGTCTTGATCGCGTCCCACGTGCCGTCCTCCGTCCACATTCCCGCATAGGCCGACAAGGATAGTTTGGCGGAGATCGCGGCGATCCGTGCGTCGAACGCGGCTACGTCCTGCGCGGTCAATACTTCGTCGATATAGTTTTGCGCTTTATACGCGGCCCAATTCTGTACGACGGCGTAGACGTTCCGATATGTCGCCAGGCTGGCGGCGTCGCCGACGACAAGCATCGCCTCGTAAGAAGCCGCGTATTTTTCGGTTTTAGTCTTGATGACAGACTTGAAAGCGTCTCCGGCCGTCAAGCCGTGAAGTTCGGTATTCAAGGCGTTCTTGAACTCGGCTTTCAGCAATTCGATTCCGGCGCGGTCGATCGCTTCGTAGGCCGCGATCACCTCTTCGACGGATGTTTCGTCGTTCGGATCGCACTCGTTCAAAGCGTCCGCAAAAGCGTCGATTTGCGCGGAGATAGCGTTATAGGAAATGACCTGATAATATCCGTCGTATTCCGCGCGGACATTCTCGACCCGAGTCAGAACGGAACCGTCCGTATCCACGATCGCGAACAGTTTGCCGTGAGGCTGTTCCGCGCCGAATATGTCGAGAGCGGCGACCGCCAGAATTTCTTCTTCCGCGGAACTCCCGCTTAACGCGTTCACCGCGCCCTCGAACGCGTCTACGGCCGAATTCAGCAAGCCGGAATAAACCGCGACGGGCGTTTTGCCGTTAATCGTGTTAACGGTGTAGCCGGCGCGGATCTTCGAAGGAGCGGAAAAATAATAACTGCTGATCGAATAATACGCTTTGTAACTGAAGTCCGAATAAATTGAATCGATAATCGCGCAGGAGATTAACTCGCCGGGCAAGGCTGTGCCGCAAAACGTCACGGGATTCGAGGCGGCGGCATAATCAAAGGCAATTGTGACGGCGTTTTGCCCTTCGGCCAGGAAGTGGCCGGGCGCCCAATACGCCGGCTCGTTGGCGTTCGAGTCGTAGATAGCGACGGCATAGCCCGACGCGCCGTCGTTGCGGATCATAAAATTGACGCCGTTGCCCGCCGTCAGGGTTCCGGTCGGAACCGTTTGCAACGAGAAAACCGTACATACATTGACGGGGACATCAATCGTAAAGGTTGTCGTGAAACTTTTCACGTCGAACAGGCCGACCGCGCCCAGCGCGGACATATTGGCGCGAAAGCCGAAACCGGCAGTCGGCGTAACCGATAGATCGACCGTTCCGTCCTCTTTTATGACCGCCCTGTCGCCGCTCGACGCGGCTATCAAGGTAAAGGACGGGTCGATTACCAACGCCGGATCGGCGAAGGCAAGGGGAGAGGCCGTTCCCAACAAGGCGAGCGTCATCGCAAGCGTTGTCAGCAAGGCCGCTAATTTTTTTGTTTTCATGCTTTTCATATTGATTGTTTCTCCTTTTAATGATTTCTGTCCCGTATCGTTTCACGTTCAATTTTTTAAACCGAAACCGATACGGTATTTACAGACATGTTGACAAATCGACGCGCCCGTTTATGCCGAGGGAGCGAATCCGATCCCCAATTCATGTATTGTGACGGCGACGTTCCAACGGTCGAAAACCTCCCAGCCGATATTCGTCCCCGTGATCCGCAGGTCGTTAAAATTCGAGCCTGTCATGAACCCCCTGCTTTGCGCAAGCGGCAGGGCTTCCTTTATACGGGGCAAAATATCGAAGTCCACGGCGTATTCCCGCCCCGTTTCGATTGCGCCGTCCATGAATTCCTCCGCGCCCACCGAATAGATGAAATTACCGGGCCCGCCCGCCAAGTCCTGCGAGGCGTGCCGGCCCGCGAACTCTTTCGTCGAATCGTAGATATTCAGGCCAAACCACAGGAAATTCCCATATCCGGGGCTTTCCGTGTTTTTGTCCACGATATAGACGAACCAAGCGAATTGCGCGTGAAAGCCCTCGTTCGTACCGCGCTTGTCTTCGGCCTTGTCGATAGTAAATCGGACTTTGGCGTTTACAGACCGAGCGAGCCCGAGCCAATAGCCGTCGTCAGCCGTTTGCTCGATCAAAAGATGCGGCCAAGACGCGGGCGCGGCGAGATTTGCGGAAGCGAATTCGTATTCGGCGTCTACGCCCAACGTGAGGTCGTACGCGCTTAAATCGACGGCGAACGTTTTGGATTGATCCTTTAAGGCGTAACGCCCGACGGTGGACGACTCCTGCCCGTATTTTAAGTCGTATTTCGACCGCCATTGAGCGAGTTGCCATTGCGGCGCGCCGACGACAGAACCGTACCGTATTTTTTTGTAAACTGTCGCCCCGTCTACCGCGCTGTTCAGCCCCAACAGGTTAAAGCCTTTTTGAAAGGACCGATCCCTTAAAACCTGCCGCGCCCCGCCGCCCTGCGAATCCTGATTTTCTTGTCCGCCGGGGCTTTCCTCAACCGCGCTTTGCCCCTCGCCCGCGGGAACGCCCGTACCGCCGCCGGGCGGGCCGGTGTAATTGCAAGCGGTAAACCAAACCGCCGGCAAAATGCCGAACAAAACTATAAAGAGTTTTCTCATCATAACGTCCTCCTTTTATGAATACCGTATTAAATCGATGCCGATTGAAAACAAGGTGATGTCCACGTCCCAGCGGTCGAATACTTCCCAACCGATATTTGTCCCCGTCAAACGGCAATCCCGCCAGTCCGTGCCCGTCATGAACCCGTTTTCCCGCGCTTTTGCAAGCGCGGCTTTAATATCGGGCAGAATGTCATAACTGAAACGGTTGTTTTGACCGACTCGGACGCGCGCGCTTAAAAAACTCTCCGCGCCCACCGAAAAAATATAATTGCCGGGCCCGCCGGCCGTATCCTGCCGCGCAACGGGCGGCGCGTAGACTTTCATCGAATCGTAGATATTCAAACCGAACCAGAGGAAATTGCCAAAGCCCGCGCTTTGCGGATTTTGATCGGCAACGTAAATAAACCACGCGAACTGCGCGTTGAAACCAAGATTGCCGCCGCGCATGTTCTCGCTTTTTGTCAGCGTAAAATCCAGGCTCGCCGCAACCTCGTCGGCGTCCTTTAACCACATGCCGTCTTTTAGGCTTTGTTCGATTAAGAGGTGCGGCCACGCCGGCGGCGGAACGCCGTTGAAACTCGCGAACTCTTCGCTTCCCCTAACCCCTAAACTAATCGCGCCGTATTTGCGTTTCAGCGTCACGGTTTTCGACGCGTCCGAAAGAATATAATCGCTCTCCGTAACCGATTCCGCGCCGTCCTTTAAGTTATGCTTCGACCACCACTGCGCTATATTCCACTGCGGGATTGTACCCGCGTCTCCGAAATTAACCACCTTGACGACGCCCGCGTCCGTCGCGTTGTTCAAGCCCCGTAAATTAAAGCCGTTTTCAAATTTTGGGTCGTCAATCGCGCCGACAACGGTTTTTACGCGTTCGGTCGTCTCGCCCGGCAATTCGCCCGGCGGCACGCCGTCCGTACAAGCAAGCAGCGCAAACATAAGGAAAAGCGCGATCAAGAAACAAACGGTTCTTTTACCTTTCATATTTTCCTCCCGATTTTTTGCGTACATAAATCCCAAGATCCCTCGCGGCGACCTCCGCGTCGAACGTACCCGTTATTTCGAAGCCCATGTTCGTGCCCGTTATCGTAAGGTCGGCCGTTTCCGTACGCGGCAAAAATCCCGCGCGCTTTGCCGCCGACAATATCTTTTCTATGCGCGGATATATATCGAAACAAATCTCCGCCTCCCTGCCGGACGCAAGCGTGTAAGACATATAGTCGCGCCCGTTAAAGCAATAGATAAATTCGCCGTCCGGCAAGGCCTTATCCTGTTGACAAAATAGCGGGGCGAAATCGTAGCGCGTATCCAACAAGCAAATTACGACCCAAATGAACCGCTGATAATCCGAACTTTTTTCGTTCGTGTTTTTTAATACCACCACCCAAACGAATTGCGCCGTATGGTAATCCCTTTCCGATCCGTTCATGTGATTTTTAAGCGCGGTGAGGCGGAACTTGCCCCGAAGCGTGATCGAATCTAAATCCTCTATGCGGTTGTGCAGGCCTATATTCTGTTCGATCAAAAGGTGCGGCCACGCCTCGTCCGCTTTGCGCGGAACGTCGTATTCGCGGCTCGCGTCCAATCGAAACACGATCCCGCCGTTTCCGTCCGTTACCAGCCGTTTCGACGCGTCGGATATTTCATAGCCGCCGCCCTTCGGTACCGCCCCCGCGCCTATCAGATTGTGCCTCGAATTCCATTGGCACAAAAACCAGCGCGGGTCGGCGCCGTTAAACCGGAACTCGCGAATACTCGCTTGCCCGTCACGCAGGCTGTTCAAGCCTTTCAGCATAAACCCGTTTTCAAAGACGCTGTCCAATATGATGTTCGTCATGTCGTTTCGCATTTTATCCTCACGCATAATTGACTTCCGATTTCGCCGATAGTATTACATCTTAAACGCGCCGCTGGTCATTCCGCTGATGAATTGCTTTGAGGCAAACGAGAACAAAATCAGCAACGGAACGGATACGATGACGTATCCGGCGAGCGGCGGCGCGTAATATTGCGTCATCTTATAAAAGTTATCCGTAAAAGACTGTAACCGGACGGGTATCGTAAACTTCGCCTCGTCCCGCAGGATCATAAGCGGCCAAAGGTAATCGTTCCACGCGGTCACAAAATTCATCAGGAACAGCGTCGTGACCATAGGCATGGACAGCGGCAGCATGATTCGGATAAACTGCGACACGGAATTCGCGCCGTCGATATCGGCGGCGGCGAATAAGTCTTTCAGAACCGCGTCAAACGTCCCTTTCAGCAGTACGCTATTCTTTAACATACGCCCAAGCGACCGAGTAATTTTCAAAAAAGAGCGGAAACGAGAGCGAAATCGGCGAAGCGATTTCTTGTTCAAAACTTTTGAAACTCTTGACCGCTAAAAGCCAAAACGGGAACAGCACCGTAAGGCAAAGCGCCGCTACGGTAATAACGAGCGCGGTTTGCTTTACGGTTATTCTTTTCCTCTTTACCGTTTTCCCTTCCATTACGCCGCGTCCTTTTGCGCCCTCGCCAAGACTTTGTTCGCTATTGTCATGGCTGTAAAAGTAACGGCGAACAGCAGCACGCCGATCGCCGACGCTTCCCCGACGGCGGAATACCCGTAGGTTTTCAGATAAAGCAAATAGCCGGGCACGGTCGTCGAATAATTCGGCCCGCCGTCGGTAATGATAAGTTGCATATCGAAAACCTGCACGCCGCCGACGATCCCGATAATCAGAAAGTATTTAATTTGGCCTAAAAGCAAGGGCAGGTCTATATGCCAAACGCGTTTCCACACCGTAACGCCGTCCAATTCCGCAGCCTCTAAACAGGATTCGCGAATGGACTGCAAGCCCGCGAGATAGATCAAAAAACTGATGCCGCCCACCCAAGGGAAGTTCGTCAATACAATGCTCGCCTTTGAAAGCCGTTCGGAAAAATACCACGCGTTAGGCGGCGCGCCGAATAAGCCGGTCAGCCGATTCATAAGGCCGTCCGCATCGCCCGATAAAATCACGTTCTTCCATAAAAGCGCCGTCACCATTCCGGGTACGAGGGACGGGATCAGGAACAAATAGCGAAACGCCTTGGATGCTTTCCTATTGCGCATATTGAACAGGCATTCCGCTAAAAACAGCGTGGCGACATTGCCCGTCAGCAGGCCCCCCGATACTAAAATCAGCATATTGAGCAGGGATTTACGGAAAACGGCGTCGTTAAAGAGCGCGCTGAAATTGCCGAACCAAATCCATCGGCTTCCCGACGGCGCGTAATCCATAAAGGAACGCAGAATTGCCGCCGCCGCGGGATAGAGGCAAAAGATCAGCATGAGACCGGCGGGCAGGATCAGCCACGCGAAAGCGGTCAGCGTTTCTTTAACTGCTCTTTTTTGCGTTTTTACCATAATCGTCCTATTTCAATCGCCCATTTCAAATCAGAATGTCCAGTTGTATCTCGCGGCCAATTTATCGACGGTATCGGGGAATACCGATTCCAATGTGGAAACGATCCATGAGGCGTCCCTTTTCCCCTGATAAAATTCGCCCATGCTTCTTTCGTACGTGTCGCTGAATTCCTGCCCGAACGAACCCCAAACATTGACCGCGCTCCACATAAGCGTCTCGTCGGAACTCGAATCTTCCCCGTATTGTTCGGCAAGCGGCGCGAACAATTCCGTCGTATTGCCGGAAACCTCGATAGGCAGCGCAAAACCGAGATCGTTCACCATGCGGGAATTGTTCCGCGGCGCGGAAAGGAACATCAGGAAATCGACGCACGCCTCAACCGCGTCGTTACCCTTACCGCTCGCGCTGTTCGTCACCCAATAAGCGGTGCTTAATCCCGCGCTGCCTCGCGCGACCGTATGACCGCCGTAGGGCGAAACCCCTGCGTCCAACTTCGGATACCCGCCGACGGCAAGTTTTGAGCCCAAACCCTTTTCCGCAATCCGCATATGATTCCCGAGTCCGTCCGTCACGGCAAGTTTGCCCCTTGAAAAATTGAGCGCAGTGTCATACGCCAAATAATTGTCGGGGTAATAAGACGCCCTTTTAGCGCACAGCCTCAAATATTCCCGAAATTCCGGGCTGTCGATCCGCCATTTCCCTTCTTTATACGCCTTTATCAGTTCGTAAGAGGAAACCGCCGAATTGCCGTCCAAATCCCATTCCCCGACCTTGCCGCCGTAGACGGACGTGTTCAATTGAATTTCGCCCCAAAAGCCTTGATGCGCAAAGGCTTCCGCCGCTATCGTTCCGTTTGCCTTGGCGGCTTTCAGCGCGTCCATGCACGCGAAAAATTCAGAATATGTTTCGGGGATCTTCGTAACGCCCGCGGCGTTGAGAATCTCCGTGTTGTACAGATAGCCGACTAATACTTTATCTAAACAAATATAGTAGTAATTGCCGTCCGCCGCGGGTGAAAGTTCCTTCCCGTTATAAAGTTCGCTCCACTTTTGCCCGCCCCCTACGTACGGATTGACCCTGGCTAAATAATCGGTGAGCGGAATATACCAGCCCTTCCCAATGTCGTCGTTGACCACGCCGCCGACTTGGTACAGCATATCCGGCGCGGTCCCCGCGCTTAGCATACTCGTGATCGCGTCGCGCCTGCCGTTCAGGGAACCGGAATTGACGACGACCTCGAATTTATCCTGCGTACGGTTCCATTCTTTCGCAAGTTGTTCCAGCGTGTTGTACGGGTAAGGGTTCGCGGCGCTTTGGGCCATGCTGATCGTGCTGTTGTAATTGCCGCTGCCTCCGCCGCCGTCGAAATAAAGTTTAACCTTACCGCCGTCTCCGCAGCCGCCGAAAGACAGCGCGGCCGTAGCCCAAACGCCGATCAACAGAAAGCCTTTTAATTTGCTCATATCGAATTCCCTCAAATAAAGTCTTTTCCGCCGTTTTACGCAAGCCGATACCTGATTATCGGCAGCGTTAAGTTTGCCCGAACACGGCTCTTTCTATTTTGATTTCCGACTTATTAAACTTTATTTCAAAAGTTTGTAAATATATTTTATCATATTTTTTATAATTTTGCAAGCATTTTATTATGAACATTTATTTGTAATTTTAAGGCGCGGCAGAACATTCCGCAAAAACTTCTTGCTTTATTGTATAATACTATCATGCCCGCGCGGCTTTTGTTAATAAAAAATCGCCCACATCCCCAACAGGCCTATTATACTCTGACCGAATCTTTTCCCTTTTACCTTTTACCTTTTACCTTTCCTTCTTGCTTTTCACCTGAAAATTCCAATGGTCGGCGCACATTTCATCGAGCGTCTTTTCCGCTTTCCAGCCCAACTCTTTCCATGCTTTGTCGGGGCTTGCCCAACAGGCGGCGATGTCGCCGGGGCGGCGGGGCGCGATTTGATACGGCAGTTTGCGGCCGCAAGCCTTTTCAAACGCCTTGATGATTTCAAGGACGCTGACGCCCCGGCCCGTGCCGAGGTTGTATGTCCCCAGCCCTTTCTTTAACGCGCGCAGCGCGGCGATGTGCCCACGCGCCAAATCGACGACGTGAATGTAATCGCGCACGCCCGTGCCGTCGGGGGTCGGGTAATCGTCCCCGAACACGTTGACGCGCGGCAGTTCCCCCGCCGCCACCTTGGCCACGTAGGGCATCAGGTTGTTGGGAATCCCCTGCGGGTCCTCGCCGATCAAGCCGCTTTCGTGCGCCCCCACGGGGTTGAAGTACCGCAGGATCACCAAAGACCATTCGGGGCCGCTTTTCGCGAGGTCGCGCAGGACGTCCTCGATCATCAATTTCGTCGCGCCGTAGGGGTTGGTCGTCCCGCCGATCGGGCTGTCCTCGGTCAAGGGCAGTTGTTCCGCCTTGCCGTACACGGTCGCCGAACTGGAAAAGATGAATTTTTGAATGCCGCGCGCCCGCATTTCGTTCAGCACGTTGAGCGCGGAAAACAAATTGTTTTCATAATATTCGAGCGGTTTGGCGACGCTCTCGCCCACGGCCTTGAAACCCGCGAAGTGGATGCACGCGTCGATCGCGCATGTATCGAACAAGTTCCTGACAAAGGCGCGGTCTTTCAAGTCGCCCCGTATCAGCGCGGGTCTTTTGCCCGCGATCGTTTCGATCCGATCCAAAACGTCGGGTTTGCTGTTGGAAAAGTCGTCGCAGACGATCGGCGCATAGCCCGCGCCGAACAGTTCGACCGCCGTGTGCGAGCCGATATAGCCCGCGCCGCCCGTAATTAAAATATTTTTCATCATAATATTCACTTGGGATAAGGGAATAGGGATTGGGATTGGGATAAGGGAATAGGGAATAGTGTCGGTCGAGGGGGACTTTGCGCGTGGATATGTTAATGATAAACGACTAATGATAAATTTCGGACAGGCTTCGTGAATGCGGTATTGCCTGTGGGCAAGAAACATACGACACACCCAAAGTTCCTTTTTCGACAGGTCAACAATTCTGCATTCTGCATTATCCTTTAATTCTGCATTAAAAAAGCATTCCGCATTACTAAAACCGCCACTTCCGCCATTTCCATTCCACCATTTTACGCCACTCGCCGTCGCCGTTATCCTGTTCCAGCGCGTTGAAAATCACGCAGGTCAAAAAGACGACGTAGGGCAAAAACATCGCCAACTCAAACAGGGCGTAAATGTCGAACAGCAGCATGGCGATTAAAAAGAACACGTGGCGGGGCTTCCACGCGCCGTAAAACAACAGATA
>JAISFM010000088.1 GCA_031263605.1 Clostridiales bacterium
TCGATATCCGCTTTGCCCTGTTCGACAACCGCCCGCACCCTTGCCCATTCTACGGGGAAGTAGGCGCTTTCCGCATAACCGTCGAGCGCGGCTTTTCCGTCGGCTTTGGCCGTTTCAAAATTTTCAACTTCCTCGGTCGTCATATAGGCATTGAACGCGGCGGTAAAATCGGCGTAGTCCGGTTGGGTGCAGGTAAGCGTATTAATCTTGGTTTCGATACCCGTCATTAAGGCGGCGATAGCTTCTCTATCCTCCTCGGGGTAGGCGGCGCTGTCGAAGCCCGCTTCCAGCGCCCTGTATTGCTTGTAATATTTGGCCGAGGCGATTTTTATATCTACGCCGGTGAAGTTCCTCATATTAACTACATTGGCAGTATTGCGGGGACTAATCAACTGGTATTCATTCTCTCCGACGGTGATAAAAATGTGCCTTACTTGGCTGCCGTTCAGCATTTTCAAATACACCTCGACGCGTATCGGCTGTACGCCGGAAAAAGGCGCGACCGCAACGACATCATCCTTAGCCATATTCGCCCACGATTGGTAAGCCCCGAAAGTTTCTACGCGGTCCGAATAAAGCTCTATGGAGATATCGGCGAATTGCAGGTATAGGAAATGGTCGGTACCCACGATGCCCGTACCGAAGTCTATCAAAAATTCAAAGCTGCCCTCTTGTATAACGTTACTGGGCCAAGGTTGTCCGCCGGCGTGATACACCGCCAAGTAATCCATTGCGGCGCCGCCGGACGCGGGATACGGCCACTCGGGAGCCGTGGCAAGCGTATAAGAGGCCGTTCCCGCGAAGTCGCAAAGAGCGGAATCTCCGGCCGCCGGTATATACCTGAACTTCGACCCCTGCGCCCACCCGTCGGGGTTCGGATAGCCCGAATAATCCGCGATGTCCGCCGTGGCGGGTTTGGCGTCTCGTTCCGTTTTGGTCAGAATATAATCCGCCTTCTGCTTGGCGGCCGTCAGCGCGGCCGCCACCGCCTCCTCGTCCGCCGCGCCGTCGATTGCCGCGCCGCCGCTTACAACGGCTTTCTGCACCCTCGACCACTCAAGCTCGTAAAAAGCGGACTGGCTTTTGTAGGACGCCAGCTCCGCCTTGGCGGCGGTTTTGGCATCGTCTAACCCGTCGGCAAAAGCCGCGTTGGCAAACATTGCAATCGCCGAAAATAGGAATAACAGCGACAAAAAGAAAATGCTTGCAGGTTTCAGTTTTTTCATGATGATCCTCCTTTCATTTATATTTCAGCTTTCCGCTTACTCTATCTTGGTAATGTTTTTATAGCCTTCAAAATATCTTTCGCCCAATTCGTACAGCGAGCGGCGGCAAAAATGGATGTCGTCTCCGTCGCCCGTGATTTGATTGTTGCTTTGCAGGCCGTCCGTCTCGGCAAAGGCGGCGCACGGAAGCGCGCCGCACGCGTCGCGGAGAGCCTTTTGGATAGGGGCGCACTTTTCGGCGTTCGCGGCGATCCATTCCGGTACGAAGTCCCCCGCAACGAAAGGCATATTCGGATTGGCGGCCGTTTTCCGTACGGCTTCGGCAAGCCCTTTCAGATTGCCCGAATGATAAGCGTATTTATCGGAAAACTCCCAATCCGGGTTTTCGACGCAATCGTGTTCACCCTGGTGCCATAAAAACGCGGCCGCCCGATTACCCGCGTTCAAACCGAGCGCGATGCCGATTACCTCTAGCAACCGATCGCGCATCAGGCCGCGGCGAACCCAATGGTGCAGGGCAAAGCCCGTGCCGCCGGCCGCGCATTCTAGAATTAAAAGCTTGCGCCCGTCTTTCAGCCGCCCCGCGCGTACGTATTCACGGGCAAAGCTTAAGCTCAAGCAGCCGGGGGTTTTGCCCTGCGGCGCTTCTTCGCCGGCAAGACCGATGGCGACGGGGTCGGGAAAAGAAACCTCTATCCGCATTGAATACGGATCGTTTTTGACGACCTCCTCTTTCCCGCCGCCGTTTAAATACCAAATCCGCCCGTCCGGCGCGAACGGCTCCCGCGCGGTTCCCTTGCCGCAAGCTTCGGCGTTGGACTGCCCCGCTACGATTATAACGTCGTAAGCTTCATCGCGGAAAGGGTATACCATTTGCAGGCTCTTGTTAACCTCAAGCATTTTTTCGCGGAACGCTTTATAGGTTCCGATTTTGTAGGACGCTATCTCGTTGAAAAGCGACAAGCCGCGTTCGTCCATGATAGCGCAGAATTCCCGCGCCGTCTCCGCGCGCCCTTCGGTACCGCCGTAATGCCGCTCGTAATTGTTCAGAAGCAGGAACAGGGGCGTCACCTTCAGGCCCCGCACGCGGCGGGAATAGGCGGCTTTTTGAGCGTCGGGCAGGCCGCTTGCGGCGACATCTGACAGAGCCTCGTCAATCAGCTTAACCTGCCTTTCTAAAAAGGCGGTAGGGAAGGCTTGCAAGGATTCTAAGTCCGTTTTATGCAGAGAGGACATAGACGCCGTAATAAAATCGGCGTTCGCTTCAAAATGCCGCTCGTACTCAAAGAGCATTCGGAGCGATTTTTCCGCGCCCGGACCGTAATACAGCCGAAAAAATTCTTCCTTTAAGGCGTTCACGTCACGGTTCGGGTTCCACAGCATTTTAGCCGCGACGTAGCAGTTTAGCAAGGACTGCCACAGGCCGGACGCTTCGTTCGTCGACTGCATAAAAACATAATCGGCGGGCAGGGACTTATAGAGGTTTAAATTTTCTCTCCACGTCTGCATGACCGGGATATAAACCATATAATCGGCAAAGGAGGTTTCGTACGTCCAAAGCTCGAATTTATCGGCCGTCGTTTTCCATTTGTCGATATGCTCGCGGTACTCCGCAAACTGTTTGGAGTGGCGGTAGGGATAGTAAATATTCGTGTTGATCAACGCCAGCCAAACGCGAACGTTGCCGCGCATACGAACGAGGGGCGCAAACCCGCCGCCCGCGCTTTTAACGGGGGGATCTTCGGTATAGCCGTACGCCAGGGTAACGAGTTCGATGTCGTCCCGGTTCAGTTCCTCCCTTGCCCATAGGTCGATTTCCCCGGCGAGCGCGTTGACAAAGCGCAGGTGCCACCCCGACAAGCCGATTTTTTGAATGACCCTTTGGCACCGCTTGCACGGGCAGCCGCCTGTATAAAGCTTGGA
>JAISFM010000148.1 GCA_031263605.1 Clostridiales bacterium
GCGCGAGTGCTTTAAACAGGATAGACAGCGCGTTGGCAAGCAGGTTGCCGACTATCTCGATTATGGGGGCTAAAAGTTCGATAATGGTTTGCAAAAGCCCCGTGACGATGCCCAGAAGCGGGGCTAATGCCTCGCCCAACGTGACGATAAGGTTGTTGATGCTTTCGCGGAACTGCTCGTTTGTCGTGTACAGAAAGGCGACAATCGCGGCAACGACCGCAATGATAGCGATAATCGGGTGTTCTTTCAGAAAATCGAGGGCTTTTGTAAGCGCGCCGCCCTTTCCTAAAAGTTTGGCAAGGCCGGACACCGCGCCCGCAATCTTGCCTATCATGCCGAGCAAGGGGCTTAACATAGCGACCGCCAGCAACGCTTTCAAGCCCATTTCCATTTGCTTTGTTGACAGGCCGCCGATAAACTCCGCCAGCGTTTTAAGTTTCGGGACGATGACCTCCTCGACAAACCGCGCGACCGTTTCCATTATCGGCAGCAACGCCGACCCGAGTTGCATAAAGATGTTTTTAATTTGGGTTTTAATCCGGTTCAGCGTGTTGTCGAATTCCGCTAATTTCCCGACCTGCTCGTCCGACAGCCCGCCGAGCGTTTCGTATTCCGCGCCTAATTCTTTGACCGCGTCGCCGCCCGCCCGGATAATCGGCAATAATTCGTTCGCCATTTTGTCGCCGAATATCTCGTTCGCGGCGGCGACCATTTCAACGTCGTTATTCATTTTGCCGAGCGCGTCTATAACGCCGTAGAACGCCTCGTCCGCGGTTTTAAATTGCGAAAAATCAATGTTCAGTTGGGCAAGGGCGCGGCTCGCGTTGTTTTCGATACCGCCGGCCATATCGGCGACGGCGGCGCGGACGCGCACGAACGCTTTGGTCAACTGCCCGCTGTCGACATCGGTTTGAAGCGCGATATAGTTGAACTTTTGAAGTTGTTCCGCGCTTATGCCGAGTTGCGCGGCGGCCGTGGCGATACCGTCGGCCGCCGACACGGTTTTAAGCCCGAGCGCGCCCAAGCCCGCCAGTGCGCCGCCCGCCGCGAGCGACAAGCCCTTTGTCGCGGCCGCCGCCTTGTTGAAGCCGTCCGCAACCTTGTCGATTTGCTTTGTAAGGGCGTCAAGTTTGATTTTGTTTATGTCCTCTAACGCTTTCTTGTTTTTTAATAATTGCGTTTCAAGGCCGACTAGCGCAAGGCGTTGTTTTTCAAATTCTTTCGCGACCCCCTCGTTTTCCAAACCCTCCTTTTCAAGGGCTTGCATACGCAATTTAACCGCGTTTATTTTTTCCGCAGTGAGGTCGATGGCTTGTTGGGCGACCTGTTGGGCGCGCGAAAACTTGTCCGCGTCAAATTCCAGTTTCAAGCCCTCTTGCAGGAGTTGAAGTTCTTTTTGCGCGGCGCGGCTTTCGCCGTCAAGTTCTTTCATGGCCTGTTTGAACTTCGACGCGTCCGCCGCGACTTCGATTGTTACGCCGTATTTGCCCATTGGAGCCCTCCTTTTAAGAATTTCCCTTTAAGAATTTGACCGCCTCGCCCGCGCTGATTTCGCGCACGTCCCGAATGCCGCGGGCGAGGTTCTTGTCGCGTATATGCTGTTTCAACTGCCGCCGCGCTTCGGCGATGTTAAGGCTCATGACCAGCAGTTGCAAGTCATTATAGTGCAAGCCGTTAATCAGCGCGCCCGGTATGCCGTGCGCGACGCAATGTTGGTACACGGTTATCACGCGCGGCACGGGCAGGGGAGCGGTTTCGCCTTGCGACAGTTTCGCGCACAGCCGCCGCAGTTCCAACCCGTGCCGTATCAGTTTTTTGAACTGGCCGCGCTCCCGCTTTCGACAAGCCTTAACGCCGTTTCAAGGGTTTTGACCTGCCGCCGTATGGTTTCCGCGTCGCTCAAATCGAAAAGCCCGGCAAATTTGTCGAAACTTTCGAGGTCGTCCGAATTGAGGAAGCAGTACAACGCCTTAATGCTCGAAATGACGACCGCCGCCGTGTTCTGCGGCGTTTGCGCCGCGTTCTGTATGCGCTCGACATAGGCGAACACCGTTTCTTTTTCGGCAAGCGCGGGGAAATGCGCCTCCCATTTCCGCTCGGCGTTTATCGACAAATCGAGTTCGGCGGTAATTTCGCCGTAGTTGTTTATCAACTTGCCGTCCGTGATTTCGCGGCGGTTGTACGGTATCTTTATTTTCATAACGCTTACTCCCCTTGCGGCGCGGGCAGGATAGGCAGCCGCACCGCGTCGCCGAACGTGTCGTAGCCGTCGTCCTCGGGCGTTACGGTTGTTTGCCAGGCGTAAACCTCCACGCCGTTCTGCTTGTATGCCGTGCCGTCGGCGTTGAGTACGGGAAGCCCCGAAACCTCGAAAGCGACGTCAAAGGTGCTTTCGCTTGTATCGTCCTCGGTCTGTTCGTAGGATTCGCTCGGCCGTTTCGAAACCGCGTTGTACAGCCACGTTTTGGCGACGGTGGTCTTTACGTCGGCATCGCCGTCGTCCTTGCTTATTTCGCAGGTTTCAAAATAAACGCAGTGAACCCTGCTTACCGTCTGCTTGATGTCGGCGAGGCCGTTGGCGGTGCGCAGTTTGCGCCCCATGTCGATTTCGTACCCGTCCGGCACCGTGTTGACGGTGAGTGTGGCGGTTTTGCCCTTGTCGTTAACGATGACGCAGACGACGCGCCCGTTCCCGTAAATCTTTTTGGTGTTCGTATCGGACTCGAGGGCCATTTTGCGCGCGTCGCCCAAGGGTTTGGGCGTTCCCCACGCGCCGCCGGGCGCGGCGAGCGCGTATTGCGGGTTCTGGACGTTGAATTTGACAAGTTTTTTGTTGGCTGTGGGCATGGTCATGTACCTCCGTTTATTTTATTTTTGATTGCGTTCAGCACGGCGGGCGCGGCCGCCGTTTTAGCCTTGCTTATGAATCCGTGATGTTTTTGGTCGGTTTTGTATTCGAGTATGTTGGAAAGCGGTATGCCGCCGACTGCTCGGGGAGCGCGGCGCGCGCCTTTCTTGACCGTCCGCGTGTCTTTGTCCGCTTTCCTCATGCCTTTCGACGCGACCCGCGTTGTGTTGTAAACGTACACCTCGCCATTGTATTCCTTGATTGCCCAATTTTCCGCGAAGTTGCCCGGCCCGTTCGGGCTTACGGCTTTCAGCCTTTCGACCATAACCGCCGCGCCCGCCATTAAAGCCCCCTGCCGCTTTTCAAAATCGGCTTTCAAGAAATCCGATAAGATGTCGCTTATAGCGGCGTTGAAGTTTTCAAGCGTTATTTTTACGTTCACGCGCCCTCCGTTTTGGCGACTTCGATGTTGAAACCCAAAAAGCCGGTGTCGCTGTCGTACAAATCGGCCAACCCGCCCACCACCGACCAACCCGCCGCTTTAAAGGCCTTTTCAATCCCGTCCGCCACGCCCGCCGCCGCGACCGCTTCGGCGTTGTTGTTGTCCTCATTCTTGTAATAGTAATTCACGTCGAACACGACCCGCCGCAAAAGGGGCTTGCCGTTCCCGTAAACGCGGTTTTCGGACGAGGCCATGCGGTACGTGGCGTAAGCGTCCTTGTCGATTGCGCCGCCCGCCGCCCGCGCGTCGCCGTTGTTCCGGCGTATATGCCCGGACAGGATGCCGAGGGGGAGCAAACAGCGGTCTAAAACGGTTTGTATTTCCTGCAACGCTTTCATAACGCCTCTATGCGCTTGACCTCGAATTCAAGCATTTTGTTCTGCTGCGCGTAGTTGTCGGGCGACGACGCGAGTTCGAACGTGTCGGCGGGGACGGCGCGGCCGCCCTTGTATATCCGGGCGGCTTTTGTGCGGAGCGCGTCGTACACGCCTTGCACGAACGGCATACGCACGCGGGCGGCCTGCGGGACGGACAACTGTTCGAGTTGCACCGCCACGCTCCCGAAACGGTTTAGCCATTCGCAGTAAAAACAATCGGTGTAAATCGGGTTCCCGTCGGGGTCTGTCGCGATTTGCGCGGATACGACCTCGTATACCGACTCCGTCCCGACCCCCTCGGTGTAAATCGATTTTTTAACCGCTATTTTTATCAGCGTGCGGCGTTTTTTGACGGTTTGCTCTTTCGGCATGATTTTACCCCCGCCCGCCCCGCTTTACGTACCGCATTTGCGCTATTAAATGCACTATAAGCCCGTCCCGCTTGATAAGGCTGTCCGCTTCGCCCTTGTCGCGCGCGTCCGCCCAAAGGCTTTTTACCGCGTACGCGCTTTGGGCGGTCATCTTGTCGGCGGGGACGCCCGCTTCGGACATGAACTCCTCGGCCTCGCGGATAAAGCCGCCCACTTCGGCGCGCTTGTGCGGGTCGCTGTCAAAATAGCCCATGGAATACAGGATTTTTTCAACTTCGTCCATAATGCGCCTCCCAAAAGCGGCCCGCCGCGGTTACTGTTGCGCGGGCGGCGTCGCCGCGCCCTTGTAGATAAGCAGTACGCCGTAAGTCCGTATCAGTTTGCCGTCCGCAATCAGCAATACTTTGTTCTTGACCTCGTTGGTGTCATGGTCAATCCACTTGACCGCCGTGAATTCCATGTTGCTGTTGAAAGCGTAATCTTTCAAGTCGCAGTATACGGCCACGAGGTCGCCGGTTTCCGCGTCGTCGTAGTTCGGGAGTATCGCGTCCTCCACCGTTTCAACGCGCCGCCCGCCGAAGCGGTAGACCTCCCCGCCGTCGATGCCGTAGTTGATACGTCCGACGGGCTGCCCGTTGCGGTCTACCATGCCGTCGATATAGCCGTCAAAGGTGCCTTGCGCCATAAAGAAAGTGCCGTTGCGGTAAGCCTTTTTCATTTTGGCGAATACTTTGGACTTCCAGCCGCTTAATTTTTTGAACTCGTCGGGCAAGAGCGTTATTTTGTTCGCGGCGGGTACGCGCGCGTCTTTGGTGATGCCGAGCGGCTGCCCGCTCCCCGTGCCGTTGAACACCGCGAGGTCGAGGGCTTTGACAATCGCTTCCACCGCAAGCGTCGTGAACAGTTTTTGAAAAACTTCGAGCGTAGTAATGTTTGCGAGCAGGGTTTGCGAAATGCGGCATTCGAGGCCGTAGTAACTGAACGTGATTTTTGTTTTGGCTTCGAGTTTCTGCGTTTCGGACACCGATGTTTCGCCTATCCACGAAGCCGTCGGGACGAGCGTGGATATAGGCCATTCGAGGCCGCCCTGCACGTTCAATTTCGTAATGCCCGCGTAAATGCTGCCGTATTCGTGCAGTTCGCGGATAATGTCCTGCACAAGCGTTGTGGGGATAACCGCGCCCGCGTCGCCCGTGGCGGTGATTTGGTTCGCGCGGGTTTCGCGGCGGTATTCCGTCGGTATCGGCGTCCCGTTCTGCACGAACGCCATAAAAGCGGCGCGGTATTCCGGCGTGTCGAGCCTGTCCGCCGTCCGCGCGCCCGACGCGTTCGCGGCGTTGGCGGCGGGGTTGAGGTTGAACGCCGCGCGCATAATCCCGCTCTCGGTGTTGCCGCCGGAAATCTGCGCGGGCGCGTTCGCGGGGGCGCGGGCGGCACGGAGTTCCGCTTCGCGCTGCGCGGCCGCCGTTGCGGTTGCCGTTGCGGCAGCCGCCGCCGCTTCGCGTTCCTCGCGTTCGGACTCTTCGATTAAGAAGTTAGTTTTCTTAACTTCGGCTTGAAGTTCGGCAAACCGCTTTTCGTCGGTTGTGGCCGCGATTTGCGCAAGCAATGCGGCGCGCTTGTCTTTCAGTTCTTTCAGGTTCATTGTTTTTGTTCCTCCAAAAATAAAAATTTTGCTTTTTCAAGGTTCAGTTTCGCGGGCTTGCCGTTATCCAACGCGGCTTTGCGGGCGTTATCCAACGCCCTTTTTGCATTATCCAACGGCAAAGCCGACCGCGCGCCTATATTCGTTTGGGGGTAAGCGGGGTGATTTACCGCGCTGACCTCGAACACCTTGCGTATTTTGGTAATCCGTCTTACCGGCATAGGGGCTTCGACGCCACTCCATTCGTCGCCCTCGACCTCTATCCAAAAGGCGAACGACATGCCCTCCACGTCCCCGCGGGAAACCGCCGAGCACAGCATTTTAGCGTCCGTGTTGTTCTCAACGTCGAGTTGCGCCGTAATGGACATGCCCGCTTCGTCAATCGCAATATCCATGGTCGACCGCTTGCCGCGGCGGTGGCGCGCGAGCGGTATCATGCCGTCGTTATGGTTGATTTGCAGCAGCACGTCCGACAAATCGGCCGAGTCTAGCGCGCCCGGCGCGATTTCCTCGTAGAAATAGTCGGCTATATTCGTCCGTTGGTTAAACACGATAGGCCGCCCCTCGATAATCCCCTTTAACGGCTCGATTTTGACGGGCGCAAGCGCGGGCGTCCCGGCGCGGTATTCGCAATTAGGGTTGTTGTTAGGCATTATTGACATCCTCCTCGTCCGGTTCGGTCGGCTCCGACGGTTGCGGTTGGCCGCCGCCGTTCCGCGCGCCGTTCAGTTGGTAACTGTTGACAATGTTCTTGTCGATATAATTCAGAGATACGCGGGTCGGCTCGCCGTTCGGCTCGTAGCCGAGCAGTTCGCGCTGTTCGTCCGCTTCGATTATGCCGCTTTCTTTCGCCATTTCGACGATATGAATGCGTTTTTCAATGCTTAAATTTTGCGTCAAGCGGTCGTAAGCCTTGATTTTATGCCCGTAGGATAATTGCCGCGGGGTGAACACCGCCGCCGTATGCGCTTGCGCAATCGACAGGAGCAGCCCCTCGACCGCCGTTTGGTAAAACGCCGCGTATTCATCGTCGTTGAATTTCCCCGCCATGACGGGCAGCGACACGCCGAACGGGTATAAAATTTCCTGCTGTATAAAGCCTAAAATGTTCTGCGGCAGGTCGTTCGGCTTTATATCGATAGAGTGAAATTCCGACTCGTAATCGGTGGCTATAATGCCGTATTTGCTGTTTAGAATACGGTTCTCGAACTCCTCGCGCTTTAATTCCTGCTTGTCCGCGGCGGGCATCCCTTTCATGGTCAGTATGCCTTTTATGCTTAAACTCGCTTCGAGCGTTTTCGGTACGCATTCCTTGATTGTGTCGATTACCTGTAAATTTTTCAGCAAACCGCGCTTGTCGAACGGCTCGCCGCCGTCGCCGCCTAAAAACGGGTTTGCGCCGTAGGCGTGGCGCAGGTGGATAATGTCCGAATACGGCATATCGAACGTCGCCGTCGCGTTGCTCAATTCGATACGCGCCTCCGCGCCGTTGTGGTATATGGCGGCTTGCGTAATGCCCTCGAGCGGGTAAAAGCCCGTGTAGAACCGTTTGACCGCCGCCGTGCCCGCTATGGGTATTTCGGTAAAGGCGGGATAGATAAAGCAATTTCGGTCGCGCACGGTCAAATAGGCGGCTTTGTATAGGTAATCTTTCAGCGTGGCGAGCGGATTCACGCGGGCGGCGAAAAGCGCGTTAATCTCGTCGCCGGCCGTTTCGATGCGGCGCGGGTTTGTTTTTTCCACAATCGAGCGCAGGACGCATTTGGACACCGCTTCGGCTATGCGGTGTATCGCGGTTTTCACGATGTCCGACGCCATGATGTCGCGGCCGTACGCGGTGAAAAGCGGGGCGTCCGCCGATATGTACCTGCTGTATTGCCGCAAGGGGCTTTTGCCCCAGTTGAGCAGGTTTTTTATGCCGTTCAGCGTTCCCAAGCCAAACCCTCCGTGACAGAATAAAAAAAGTGCGCCAAACGGTAAGGGGCAACCTCGCGATTGCCGTCTTACGTTTGGCGCACTGTGGCGCACGTTAAAGCCCGTCGGCTTTTATTTAATCATGGACAGACGGCCGCGCGTTGGCGCACAAGGCACACGAAAGCGGGTTTTTAGCCCACTGTACGCGACATTAGGCATTATACCTCGCCCGCCCCGCCTGTGTCAAGCGTTTTTATCATGTTTTTAACGCACACCGAGATGTTCTTTTAACGCTTCCTGCAAAAACTGCGACACATTCAACCCTTTTTCTTTCGCCGCGGCGTTTAAATAGCGCGGGAGCGTAACGACGCGGTCTATGCTCCGCTTGTCCATGCGCTCGCGAAAAAGCCCGTAGTTTACGTCTACGAGGATTGTATATTCATTGTCCGAAAGCCGGATGTCTTTCGGGTTCGTGGGCGCGGGCAGCGCGTCGCCGTCCTGTTCCATGCCGTACAGATGCAAACTTAACGCTTCGCGGGCGTTGGTCAACGCTTCTTTCGCGTCTTTCCCGCCGGTTACACAGCCGTCAAAGTCGGGGAAAAACACGCTTAATTCTATTTTGCCCTGTTCCGCCACGGCGGGATAGCAATAATAATTATCGTACATAAACCTTTACCTCCTAAAAAACTTAAAACGTTATGCCGGATTGCCTTTCAATCGATTTCAGCGTATCGCCCGTTATTTCCTTTTTAGGGTGCTGGACGGTTACCTTTCCTTTTTTGGCGGGGTGCAAAAACTGGTGGTGGCTTCCAACCGCATTGACCTCGTACCAGCCGTCCGCTTTAATCGCTTTGAGTATTTCGCGGCTCGTTTTTGTTTTCATGTCCACAGTATAGCATATGTAATTACCTATGTCAATCGTTTTCAACAGGCGGCGTATCTTTTTCGGGGCCGACCGTAAAACTATACTCCATTTTGCATTTGGGGCAGTAAAAAACGGTGTTCACAAGCCCCGTCCGCGCGTCGTAGCGGCCTATTAAACTGCCGTGGACGGGGCAGCGCACCTCGCGGCGGCATTCGGATATTTGCTGTGACACCGTTTTTTCCATAGTCACCCCACCTTTGCCATAAACAACCCTTTGAAATGGCGTAGCGTGGTATAGGCAATCACTTTGCTTATGGTGCCGTCAATCTTGTTGCCGATATAGCCCTGCAATTTTATCGGCATTACCCGGCCGACGCTGTCGGTGCGCAGCGCGGCATTACGCAAATTCCATATGCAAATAGGGTTTTGGTTGTAATTGCACCGCCTGCCGCGCAGGTCGTTTTCAAGTTCGCGGGTGGCGAAATCGAGCGCGGCCGGCGTCATCGACACCGAGTCGGGGACGTGCGCGCCGAAGTTTCCGGCCGTAACCCGCACAAATTCTTTTGCGTGCCAATCGTCGTATCCCGCGCGGAACGGGCGAATATTATATTTTTTGTAAATATCGGCGTAAAGGTAGTTTGCGACCGCGTCGTCGGGGATTACATCGTCGTCCATGATACGGCAATAGCCGCCGTCCTGCCAGTCGGTATAGTTTTTCTTTTCGGGGTTGGACGGGCTTTCGGTATAAATATAGTCTTTGGCTTTGCTTTTAGGAACAAAATACATGGTGTAAAAGTACTTCACGGGGTCGCCCGGCTTCATGAAAAGCAGGGTGACCGCCGAAAGGTCGTTGGTTTCGGACAAATCCGCGCCGGATATGCACCAACAGCCGCGGAATTCCTCGAGCGTGAACGTTGGCAGGTCGTTCAATATCACCTCGTCGGGAAGCCACGCGGACGGCCGCGAAGTTTTTATGTTGAATTCTTTGGCGAGGGTATAGGCGCGTTCCGCGCCGTTGGTGCGCGCCTTGTCGACGCGCTCGCGCAATAGGCTCCACTTCTTGCAGACCCCGAGCAACGGGTTCGATTTCACCCAACTCGACTCGTCTGCCCACACTTCGGACTCGCTGTCCTGCGTGTACAGCCAGACAAGCCAGCGCGGGCGCGGCGGTTCCAGTTCGCCCTTTAACCGCTTGCGCGCGTCCGCGAGCCGCTCGTCAAGATAGCCGTCTACCACAACGCCCTCGCTTGTGATTTCAAAATACAGCGGTTCTTTCTGCGTGGTGACAGAGGATATGAGCGGCAAAACCGTCGAGCGGTCTTTCATTTCGTGAACCTCGTCCACAATGGCGATTTTAAGGTTGCGCCCCTCTTTCGCGCCCATTTTAGCCGACATTTTCTTAATCGAGCCTTTGTTCTGCTTGCTGTGCTTGCCGGTTATGCGGCGTTGTTTGCGGTTGCCCCAAAAAATGCCGAAATTGTTCTTGCGCGTCACGCGCTCGACGGCCGCCGACTCCTCCCGAAAATCGTTTATCGCGTTGAACGCGATTCCCGCCTGTTCGTAATCGTTGGACGCGCACATCGCCTTTTGTCCGCGTTCGCCGCAATACCACTCGGCAAGCGCGAGGGCGGCCACGAACGGGGTCTTGCCGTTCTTGCGGGCGACAAGGAACAAAACCTCGTTGAACCGCCGCACCCATTCTTTGTATTCGGGGTCGAAGTACTCGAATCCGAACACCGCCTCGGTAAACGCTTTTTGTTCGATTGTAAGTAAAAACGGCTCACCGGCAAAGGGGGACTCGGAGTGCCGAAGTTCTTTTTCGATAAAACTTATCCGGCGATGCGGTTTTTTGATGTTAAAGCGGTATTCGGGCGCGTCCATTTCGGCGATCAGCGCGTCGAGCGTCGTTTCAAGTTCCTTGCCGATTACCCGTCGCCCGCTTTTGCAAAGGTTGTAGTATTCGATTAAGAAACTGTGCGCCCCGTTTACGGTTTCGTTCAGCATTAGTCGTCGTATTCCTCCAATTCGTCGGCGGCGGGTTCGCCCAGTACGCCGAGCAGGTCTTTGTTCAGTTTTGCCATGGAAGCGGTGTATTGCGCCATATATTTCACCCGCGCCTTGCCCGCGCCGGTTTCAACGGTGGTTTTGTTCACCGCCCGCAAGGTCGGCAGGTCTTTCATCGCTTCCAAAATGCCGTAGACCTCCGCGACCTTGCGTATCAAGCCGTCGTTTATTTTCAGCCGCAATTCGTCCGCGCCCGCCGCCTTGTAGGCTTCGATTAGGCGGGCGTATTCGGCCGCCGCGAATTCGGCGCGCGGGGAGGCGGGTTTTTGCGGCTTTATTTGCCCTTTTTTCACGCGCTCCCCCTCAAAAAATAATTCTTAAAGTTTTTTCCGAAAAAAGTCAAAACTTGAATGCGGATGTTGAAACAAGAATCATTGGGGTATGATTTCGCGCGCGACAGTTTTTCGGAGGCGGGGGGTGTAATCGTTTCAAAATGTAAGCCGCGCATAATAACCCTCCACCCATTTGACAACCGTGTCGCGCACGGCCGCCCGCCGTTCGTCCGCGCACGCGCGCCGAACGCATTCCTCGCGCGGCGTGTCGATGTGTATAAGTTCCGCGCCGTAATCCCGCGCCAACTGCTCGCGTTCCGTGCGGTCGGGATAGCCGCCGATTATATAAGCGTCCTCCCACTTGCCCGCGCGATAGCGTATGCGTTCGAGCAGTTTGTCGCGGAGCGCGAACGCTTCGGCTTTCGTCGCGTCCGGCTTGTCGTACAGCCCGCAGTTGCATACGGCAAGGTGCAGCCGGTCAAGGTCTATGATTAAGTCCCTATGCGTGGCGACTTCCGCTACGTATGAGGACTTGCCGCTGCACGGCGCGCCCCACACGACGAACACGCGCCGCGCGCCCGATACGGCGGCAAACCGCTTGTGTTCGCGGTTGTGGCAATCATGGCACAGTACCTCGATATTGCCGGCGTCCAACGTGACATGCGGGTCGCATACGTTGGCGAGCGTAATCTCTTGCACGTGGTGCGCGCGCAATTCCGGCAGGGGAAATATGCCGCCGCATCGGGCGCACCGGCCGCCGCTTTTCAGTTTTACAAGCCTTGAAAGCCCGGTAAATTCCTTTGAGCAGTAAAAGGCGTGGATAGGGTCAATCATAGCGTTTTCCTCGCGCGCGCGTTAAAGTGTGCCGTTTGGTTCGGGATGACCTCATATTTCGCCCTCCCCGTCGGCGTTCTCGGCAAGCCGCTTTTTCAAATCGAGCGTTTCCTCGCGCACTTTCAGCACCTGCGGGTCGCGGGAATAGTCGGACGGGAAACGGTTTATCAGCAGGAACTGGATCATGCCAGGGTCGGCTTTCGCGTAGCGCGTCACCGTGGTTGTTTTCTTGCTTGTGACATCGCCGTTTTTATCGGTGTACACGTCCTCTTTGGTTTCCGTGTATTCGTAGCCCATAGCCGTTTCATAGGCGCGGTTTACCAATTCGGCGTGCAGTTTCTCGCGCGCGCGTAAAAGTGCGCCGTTCAGTTCGGGATAACGCTTTTTATACGCCGCCCAAGCCGTGCGGCCGACCCCGTAATATTCGCATAATTGCCTTTCCGTAACGCCGTGCGAGGCGTACCGCTGTATATCCGCTAAATACGGCGCGACTTTTTCGGCGTAGGCGTCCTTTTTCGCTTTTTCGGACATTAAATCACTCCCGTTATTTTTATTTCGACGCGCGGGTTGGTTTTGTCGGTTCTTATCGGCGCGACCGTCAAATCGACGTATTTTTGGCTGTCGTCCTTGATGACCCCCGCCGCTTTCAGCCCGTCGAGCACATATTTCAGCCCGCCGCCGATAACGTTGTCCGCGTCGCGCTTCCCGTCTTTCTCGTAAAACGCGACGGCGATGTTCGCCAAGCCTTTCACGGGCTTAATTTTGCCCGCTACGGCGTGCCAATGCACAAGTTCGGTAAATTCGGCTTTCAGCCTCGCGCCCCGCGACCAATGCGCCCGCGCCGCGCGCTCAGCTTCGTTCCGTCCGGGCAACCTGCCCGAAATGACGAGGGTCTGGGTCGTTGCGCTTGTCATTTTTTGCCTCCGTCCGTCAATTCGATTAAAATCTTACTGATAAGCACCGGCGCGGCCACGCCGAGCGCGGCGAAAAACGGGGCGCAAGCCGCCGTCCACGAGTACGCCGCGCCCGTCAGTTTCAACAGCGCGGTTATGCCGCCTATCGGCAACAATACCGCCAAAAGCATAAGCCCGATAACGTAAACGGCCGCCGCCGCCTTAACCAATTTCGGCATACTTCCCTCCCGCGGGCGGCGCGCCCGTTAAAAGGAAACTCTCGACGCCTTTCCGCAAAACGCCGCCCTCGCCCGCCGTTTTATAATAGCCCGCCAAAATCGGGATGCCGCGCTTCCGCGCGAGTTCAAGTTCGGCGAGCATACCCGCGCTTATGCCGCGGTCGCACCCGAATAACAGCATATCGCATGTATCTAACAGGGCGAACGCCGCGTCTATGCCGGCCGCGCGTTCGGCGGGAATGCCGTCGTCGAGGGCTTCCGTCAAATACAGGTGCGGCGCAATCGGCGCAAAGCCCATTTCCACCGCGTGGCGCGTAAGGTCGCGCGCGTAGGCCTTGTTTGCCCTCGTGTCGCCCGCGTATGGGCTGCAAATGTAAACTTTTTTCACTCCTGCCTCCTTATTCCCACAAAAGGGACGTTTGCCTAAATTCCGTGTCGATGCGGTTTTGCGCCGCTTCAAAGGTTTTCGGGTCGATTTCAAAGCCTATGTGTTTCCGGTTCAGTTTCCGCGCCGCTATCGCCGTCGAGCCGCTTCCCATGAAACCGTCGAACACCAAGCCGCCCTCGGGCGCGAACGTGCGTATCAGCGTTTGCAAGAGGGCGACGGGCTTTTGGCAACTGTGCTCTAAATCGCCCGAGTTCACACAGGCGAAGCGCAGAATATCGCTTATCGCGGTTTCAGGCGGCGGCGGCTTGCCTTTCATCGCCAAATACATCGGCTCGTACTGCGGCCGCGTGTAGTAGCCCAACCCGAAATTGTTCTTGACCCATATCGGCATTGATTTTATCGTAAAGCCCGCCGCCCTTATAGCCCGTTCAAAGAAAGGTATCGTTTCCCAACTCATGAACGATATTAGAAATCTGTCGGGCTTCAATATGCGGCGGCATTCGGCAAAATAGGCGTTTAGCAGTTGCTCGAAGTCGGCGTCCGGCAAGTCGTCGTTCACAATGAAATCAAACCGCTCCTTGCGCCTGTTGCTTCTAAAAACGATATTGTACGGCGGGTCGGTCAGAACCATATCGACGCACGCGGGCGGCATGTCCGGCATGGCGGTTACGCAATCCTCGTTGTATATTCGGTTTTCGCTGAACCTGCCTGTCACTGCCGCCTCCTCATTCTGACGTATACGTACGCCCCGGACACATAGTCGCTTGTGAACGCTTTAAGGTCAAGAAATTCATAGCCCTTGTACAGTTTTTCAAGTTTCGATTGCGCGTTGCCGCCCCGCAAAAGCCGCTCGACCCCGCGCCGCGTGAATTTATGGTCGGCGGTGGTGATAATCGGCTTTTTAAGGTTTTTCGAAGCGACGTACCGTTTATTGCCCCTCGGGTCTTTGGTTATATACCGCGCCATGCCCTCATACTCGAAGCGGTCGGGCTGTAACCGCCGCGTCGTAGTCCGCGCGCCGCCTTTCCATTTTTCCTCGGCAATGTCGCGGTCGGGAAAGTTGGTCACTAAATGGTGGTGAACGCGGTGCTTGCCTTTTTTCGGGTCGTTTTCAAACTCGGTGACGTAAATGTATTTCAATTCGGCAAAACCGCGCTTTTTCGCATAGGTTTTAAGCCTCTTGACGTACTTCGCCATTTCCTTTTGCGCGGCTTCCACCGTGGGCGGCAGCCGCGCGTCCGAGTATGTGTACGTCGCCCAGATGTCGTCCTCGGTGAAGTTGGTATTTATGAGCCGCACGACATTTTTTACCGCATTCTTGTTGTTTAAGTTCCGTTGCGCCGCGCGGCTTTCCTTTTGCTTCGCCGCGCGGTTCCCGTTGCGGCAATTCCAAAAGGGATATGTTTCTACTTCGAGCATAGGGCCGCTTCTAACGGTTTTCGCGCGGTATCCGGCAATTTCCTTGTCGCGCAACCGTTCAAACCGCTCCTCCCGCGTGTCGCCGTATGGGTTGGGGTATGTTTCGTCTAAATCGTAGCCGTCCATGCTGTAAGCCATTCGAAAGCCCTCCATGATTTTATCGGAGGCACCATAAGCACGGGCGCGCCGCGCGGCGCGGATTTGCCTTTGCGGGCGTTATGGAAATGTGGAAAACCCGCGAGGGGGTTTCCGCACATTACCACAACGCTCCCCCTTGTGGAAAAGTGCAAAACCCGTGTCCCCGCCGCCGTGGAAAACCGCAAGGGTTTACCACAGCGGCGGCGGGTTTCGGCACTTTCCGCACAAGGTTTGCTATCCCAAAAAAATAAATTAGCGCGGGGGATAGCGTTACTTTTCCGACCTTTTAAAACGCCGACAAAATAATACTCATTACAAGGTCGAAAAAGCGGCAAATGCTGTGCGTTTTTCTTGACTTTACAGCCCTTTTATGCTACAATTTAAGTAAGGTTTAGGGGCGGCTGTAAAGCCGTTCGGAGGGCCGCGTTGGTGCCAAGATTGACGCGGCCCTTTCCATTATCGTTATTATCGCCGTGCCGCCGATTTAGCGGCTTTTTCTTTTAACGCCGCGGCGAAGTCGGCGAGTTGTTCGGGCGTAAGGCTATTTAGGCGTTCGGTTCCGTAACGTTCTTTCGACAGTTCCACAACCCCGTCCATTTTAATCGCCGTGCCTTTTATAATTTCTTTAAGGCGCGTCCAGTTGCTAACCCGCCGCCCGCCGCTTTGCTGTTGCCCGCCCGGCGGGGACGGCCCCGCCGCGTTCGGTTGCGGCGCGGGTTCCGGCGGCGCGGGCGATAGGTCGGTTTCAAGCCTGTAAGCGTCTTTATCGAAGTCGGAAACGCCGCCGCCCGTAGGGATGCAAAAGATTTGGCAAAGCGCGGCGCGGTAGGCCGTCGCTTGCGCTTTCGCGCTCGATTTGTCGCCCGCGTCCATAGCCTCGCCCACGACGGACGCGGCAATATTCGTGCCGTCCTCGCCGTAAAATGTATAGCGCATTTTTATAACGCTGTGCATTAACGCCCCGCCGCCGTGCGCCGCCAATTTCTCGCGGCTTATTTCCAGTGCTTCCGGCACGGTGAAAATGCCGCATTTTTTCAAAACGGGCAACGCGGCCTCTATAACGCCGTCAAGCCCGCGGTAAGCGGGGTTGTTGCCGGCGTCCGGCTTCTTTTTCAGTAGCGGCGCGATTTTGTCCCTTGCGCGGGCAATGCGCTTGAATATGTTGTCCTGTTCCGCGCCCGGCGCGGCCGTCGATTTTTTATCTTTTTCCATAAAATGCGCGCGCCCTCGCTATTCCTCGATAATGATTTTGATAAAGCCTATCGCGCGCGGGATTTTAATTTGGTTGCCCATAAGCGAAAGTTCGATAACCGCGCCCGCGCCGCCGTTGTTTTCGTCCACCGCCAGCCCCTCGATTTTAACCGTCGCCCGCGTTTCGTCGGCTTCGGTTATTTCCGGCGCGGTTACGCTTAATTTGATTGACCGCCCGCCGCGGCTTTCGGTTCCGTCGGGCAAAAACAATCCGTCCGTCATATCACGCCTCCATTTTCACGGAATCGGAATACGAGAACACTACCGTAACCGTGCCTTTTTCGTTTATTTTAAGTTTCGATTTGATTTTCCCGAAGTTAATCGCCGCCGACTCTATATTGCCGTCGATAGCAAGCACCGAGCAACTGAATAAAATAACTTTGATTTCGTCGGTCAGCGGCTGCCCCTTACTTTCGCAATAATCATAAAAATTGCCTATCGTTTCTTTGGCGCGGTCTATGCTCTTTTGGCGTTCGTTCTTGCGGCGGCATTCCTCTTGATATTCTTTCGCGCCGCCGCAATCGCAATGGAGGGCGGCGTGTTCGTCGGCTTCCGCTTGCGAAAAAAAGTCGCGCTCGGGCAAAGTGGATTGCCCGCAAAAGCGGCAACATGGGGTATAGCGCGGCGGTTCCGACGGGGCAAGCGCGGCGCATTCGTAAACTTCGGGGTCGTCCGCGCTTTGGGTAAAGGCGTATTTACAAGTGGCGTAAATCGCGTAGAATTGCTCGTCGGTTAGGGCGGCGATCGAACAGTCGCCGCCTGCCGCCGGATGGCCGCCGCTATCAATGATTTCATAGGCTTCGCCTTGCGTGTTGCGCCCGCAAATCCTGTCGGCGGCTTCGGTATCGCCGTATGCGTAAATGGAAAGGCCGTAGGCGGTTTCGCAAACAACGTGGTTAATGCGCTTTTCGGCGCATTCCTTTAAAGTGGGCAGTTTCCCGTTCATTGAAAAGGTTCCTCCTTGTGTTTTATATGAGAAATTTCGTCGGCAACAAACTCAAATTCATACGCCCATACAGGCGGGTTATTGTTCGCGTCGAATTCGGTGCCGCCGTAAATTGCTTGCCATACGCTTATAAAGCCGCCCAAAATTTCAAAGCCCTCGGCGCGTACATCATGCTCGGTTATGTCGTTTAGGTTTTGGCGGCGGGCGCGGGTAATGCGTATAACCGTTTTTTCTGTGCCGCCGGCCGCGACGCACAAGCCGCCGTATTTTGGGGCGTGGGGCGACGAAGCCCACGGCCGCCGCGTTTGCGTTTTCTTGCCCGCGCGTATAAGCGGTATGAATTCGGGCTTGAAGTTAATTGTTTTCATTCTAACATTCCCGCTTGCTTAATCGCGTTAAACGCCTTATGCGCTTCATCGTTCGCAAAGCCGCACCAAAACCGTCCGTCGCTTTTTTCGATAAAAACATTTACGGCGGTAAACAAACCTTTGAGAGGGTGTCCGTCTTTGTAAAAGTTTGGGTCTAAAACATAGGCTTCCCCGCCCTCATCGAGGAAACCAAACTCCGCTAACCTGTCGAAACATTCTTTTTTGACATTAGCCATTATCTACCTCCCACGGCAGCCTGTCCTGCCGGAAATCCTCACACATGAGTCCGCGCAAACTCTCTTTCATGAACACCGCCAAGCCTCGCTCGTCTGCTTCGCGCATGATAGCGTTAATCCACTTCTTTTGCGGTATGACCTTACCCTTGCGGTTGCCCGTTTCCGCGCCGATAATGACCGCTTTCAAATTGTCAAGCCGCCCTGAAAGCGTTATCTGCTCTAAAATAGGCTCGATGCTCAAAAAGCCGAACACATTGTGTTTCATTTCGCCGTGGTAATAGAAGTCCTCTTGCCGCGTGACCGTCAGCCCCGAATAGCAATTTGCGCTATCGAAGTATCCGGCGTCCGATTTCGTAAGGAAAATATAGTTGTGTTGCGGGTTGGCGTCTATCGCGTCCATGACCGCGCGGAAATCGTCGTAATCCCACAAAACCCAGTCGGACATTGAGTTGACGAAAATGCTTTTCGGCGTTTTGCACTCGAACGCTTTCAGCCGCTCGGGGAAAAATTGAGGCTTTGAAAAGTCCCCAATCCACCCGAACCGCGCGTTCATGCGGCGGGCGTAGCAATACGGGCACCCGCGCGGGCAGCCTACGACGGGGTTTACAGTGCAATCGCACCAGTCTATTTTTGTTTTTTTCATGCCTTAACCTCCCGTTCGATAGAAAACAATGAAAACTGTACCGTTTCGGGCGGCGTTTCCCGCATTTTGTGGGCGCAATCCTCAAAAAGTTCTATATACCGTGCGTCCCGTTTATGACGCCGCATACCCAAAAGGTCGTCGTTTTCAATATCACGTTCCAACCCTGTTGCGTATCCGATTACCGTGTCAATATAAAGTTTGCCCCGCGTCTTTGGCGTAAAATCGCCGCTATTCCGTACTATGTATTGATAGTTAGGGTCGGCTTTGTATGCCGCCAGCGACGCCCGCGCCGCCGCCCGGATTTCATCGGGGCGCGCTATATAGTTGTAATCCACTTTGGGCGGCACTTCTTTGAAATAGGCGGCGGGGTAGTTTTCCGGCGTCATGGTTTCCTTAATCTTTCTGCGGTAATACGAAATATGGTTGCGCACAAGGTCAAGGTTGACCCCGTCCGGATAAAACGGGCCGGAACAGCCGTATTCGTAGATATGCGCCCACCTGTCATGGGACTCTTGCAGTTTCAGCCCGTAGTCCTCTTGCTGTTCTTTTTCTTTTTTCATACCGCAATTTCCTCGTTAAATTCTTTCATGGTTTTAAACCGCCGCGAACACAGTTCCGGCAAGTTGGCGCGCGCCAGAGCCTCGGCCATAGGCGGGCAGACGGAATTGCCGCACCGCGCTATTTGTTTGGCCTTGCTGTACGGCTTGCCCGTAACGGTTTCGACGTCGATAATGTAATCGGGCAGGAACCCCTGCGCGTTGAACAGTTCGCGCGGCTCCAACATACGCATACCTATATCGCAAATGAAATAGGGAATGCCGCCTATGTCGAATATCAGTATTTCGTCGCCCGCTATTTTCCGGCCGGCGTATTTGTTCAGCAGTTCCCGCACCGCCGGCC
>JAISFM010000201.1 GCA_031263605.1 Clostridiales bacterium
CTTTTTGAAAAAAGTTTTCCCCGCGCCCCTTTCAAAAACTTTCAACACATGAAAAATTCCCCTCCCACAGAGGGGTGGCCGCGAAGCGGACGGGGTGGTTCTTTGCGCCCCGACCGACACAAGCCCACGCGCGACGCGGCGGGAAACGCAACTGAACAGTTTTGAAATCGTGCATACGGTCAACGCGGCGGGTGCGGCCGTCATAATAGCCGCCCATATTTTAGCCGCAGACTGTCTCTTTGCCGTTTGGTTTATGCGCAAGAGAAAAGCGTTCAAATCCAAGCCTACAACATAGCCGCGCGGGGCGACAAGGGGGAAGTCCAAGATGCGACCCGCCATTGGATGCAGAATAATACCAAAACCTGCGCGAAAGTAAAACAGGAAGGTTGCCGCGACGCGATTATCGTTTGGGACGGCGTTATTGTAGACGGTAACCGTTACAAAATTTGCACGGAGTTTGGTATTCCGTTCCGCACGTTAGAGAAAACTTAATAACCGCGCCAACGCTTTTTGTCCCCTTTCTGCCGTTCCTCGGCTTGCCATTTTTTTTGTTTCGTGATATAATTTTTCTGCTATGAACGATAAAATCATCTTGACGGGCGACCGGCCGACCGGGAAATTGCACTTGGGGCATTATGTCGGCACGCTCAAAAAAAGGGTCGAACTGCAAAACGACCCGCAGTATAAGCAACGGTATGTGTTTATCGCCGACTTGCAGGCGTTGACCGACCACGCGCGCAATCCGCAACTCGTGCGCGAGAACGTGACCGAAGTCGCGCTCGATTACCTCGGCGCGGGGCTGACGCCCGACAAAACCACGCTGTTTGTGCAGTCCCAAATCCCCGAACTGGCCGAACTGACGATGTATTACTTGAATTTGGTCACGGTGGAGCGGTTGCAACGGAACCCCACGGTCAAGGCCGAAATCAAACAAAAAAAGGAAATGAGCGGCGAAACGGGCGTGCCGGCGGGCTTTTTGACCTATCCGATCAGCCAGGCGGCGGACATTACGGCGTTCGACGCGGACGTTGTGCCGGTGGGCGAGGATCAAATCCCCGTACTCGAACAGACGCGCGAGGTCGTGCGCTCGTTCAACGCCCTTTACGGCGAAACGCTGAAAGAGCCGCAAGCCATGCTGCCCGACCGCAACGCCTGCCGCCGCCTGCCGGGGACGGACGGCGCGGCCAAAATGAGCAAAACGTTGGGCAACGCGATCTATTTGTCCGACGACGAAGCGGCCGTCAGCCAAAAAATCATTCAAGTTTACACCGACCCCCTGCACATCAGGGTCTCCGACCCCGGCCATTTAAAGGGGAACGTCCTGTTCGTGTATTTGGACGCGTTTTGCCGCGATGCGCATTTCGCCGCGTTTTTGCCCGATTACCGCAATTTGGACGAGTTGAAGGAGCATTACAAGCGCGGCGGCCTCGGCGACATCAAGGTCAAAAAGTTCTTGAACGCGATCCTGCAAGAGGAATTGTCGCCGATTCGGGAACGCCGCAAGTACTACGAGGCCCGCAAGGACGAGGTTTACCATATCCTGTACGAGGGCGGCAAGCGGGCGCGCGCCGCCGCCGCGGGCGTGTTGGATCGGGTGCGCAGGGCGATCGGGGTGAATTATTTCTAAAAGATGCGGGGAAAACTTTTTGTAAAAAGTTTTCCCCGCACCCCTTTCAAAAACTTTCGGCAATTATAAAAAACAGGGGATTTATTTATGCAAACATGGTTTATTACGGGCGCAAACGGCGGATTGGCCTATCCGATGGTTGAAATATTGCTTGAAAGAGGCGACCGCGTCGCCGCTACCGCGCGCGCCACTCAAACGCTTGACGAATTGCAGAAAAAATACGGCGCGGGATTGTGGCGGGCAAGCCTTGATTTAACCGATTCATACGCTATCAAGCGGGTGGTGAATCGGGCGATAGAGGATCTCGGGACCGTTGACGTGTTGGTAAACAACGCTGGGTACGGGCTGTTCGGGGCGGTGGAGGAAGTGGGCGACATGCAAACCGAGCATGTGTTCCAAACGAATTTTTTCGGGTCTCTGCGGGTTGCGCGCGCTTTTATGCCGCATTTCAGATCGAGGGGCAAAGGGCATATCGTTCAAATTTCCAGTGCAGCAGGACATTTGTCCAATCCGGGACAAGGGTTGTACAGCGCGTCCAAATGGGCGGTCGAGGGGGCTTTTGAAACGCTGGCGAAGGAAGCCGCTCCGTTTAATATCACGCTCACGCTGGCGGAGCCCGGCGGGATTCGCACAGGGTTTTTTGCCGAGCGCGGCGTGTTCGGGCCCGAATTGGACGCCTATAACGACCAGCCCGCCAGAAATTTCAAAAGACTTTATCGGAGTTTGCGCGCCAAAGAGGTTGCGGATAAGGATTTGATCCCCGGCGACCCGCGGAAAATGGCGCGGGCGATTATTCGGCGCGCCGACGAAAGGAACGGCCCGTTGCGTTTGGCGTTGGGCAGCGACGCCTATGAGGATATAAAAGCGGCGTTGACGTCGAGGCTGGCGGCATTGGAGGCGCAAAAAGAGTTGGCTTATTCCACCGACGCCGACGACGTTGCGCGGCAAAATTAAAATTGCATTAAAATGCAAAATCCCGTTGTGTTTTCATCGGAATGAGTATATACTATTATAGTTAACGCAAGGCTCATTTCAATTTGAATGGGCCGGGTCACAAAATACGCGGCTTGAAAAGGGGCGCCCCTTTTCATTTTTTCCGAAAGGCGGAAGGCTTTTCGGAAAAAAGGCAAGTACAAGTAAGAGTTGCAACGAAACCTCTCCGCGAAATCTTTACGGGTTTTTTTGTGCGCCAATAAGATAAAAATCCCTCGTAAATCTTTTCGCGTTTAGGTTTCGTTGCAACTCTGTTTCGAGAGGGAGCGGTATGAAACTACTCAATCCAAAAAGTTTTATTTTGCTGATGTCGGGGTTCGGCGCATATTTTCTGTACCTTCTGACCGACATGGTTTTAACGTTCGTCAACCTTGACGCGCTCATAGCGGTTCAACTGGACGCTTACGCGCAATTCGGGTTGGAAATCAACGCGCAATCGATTCGGGGGCTTCTTGTGTTCAGCGTGATTTTTGCTTTTGTCATCGTGGCCGCGCTGGTTTCGATTTTCATCGTCAAAGCCCTATCCCATCGGAAAACGCCGAAAACGGGCGCGTATTTGACGGTTTTGCTGGTATTCGCCATTCTGTACGCGGTTTCCGGTTTTTTTAGTTTGATCGGCGGGAATTACTTGATTTTGATCGCTTACGCGGGATACGGCTTGCTTATCGCCGCGGTCGCCCTGCAAAAGAGCGGCAAAACGCCGTTTGTACAGCCGCCCGCGCCGCCGGCGTATCAACAGCCGTTCGCGCCGCCCAACGGCAACCCTTACCAACAGAATCCCTATCAAAACCCCTATCGGCAAGAGCCGAACCCGTATCAACAGCAACAGAGCCCTTATCGGAACCCCTATCGGCGAGACCCCAACCCTTATCAGCCGGACCCGCCGCAACCGCCGAACCCTTTCGGCAGCGAGTACGGGGAAAACGGCCAAGACGCGCGGGACGGCCAAGACGGGCGCAAAGACGACGAATAATGTCCGGAACGAGCGCGGAAGGGAGCGGGCAAACCGCGTTGACAGAGTATCAGGACGGTTACGGGGCGGTTTTTCAAAGGGCATAATTCGGACATGCCCGACTCACGACGGAGTATTGCGTTCTGAGTTGTTGCGGAGCGCAAACGCGAAAAGTTACGCGTTTAGGTTCGTAAACGACTCTCGGGTATCGATTGCGAAACCGTTTAGGCTTCGCAACAGTACCGTACTATTCAGTTTCCAAAGAGCGAGGATCCGGATAGAAAAATTACAATTACAGTATATCATGGGATTTTCGGAATGTCAATAGTTTAGTGACCAAATGTTTAAAAAAGTTTCGGCGGTTTTCGCAAGGCAGAATGCAGAATTAATGATAAATGACTAATGATAAATGATTAATTGTTGACCTGTCGGGAAAGGGGCTTT
>JAISFM010000265.1 GCA_031263605.1 Clostridiales bacterium
AGGAGTCGCTGGGCACCGTGAACGGCGCGACGGCGAGCGTCTATAACGCCTCTACGGATAAATTTCAGCGGATCATCAACCAAATCCAAATCGAGCAGGCCCTCGCGTTCGGCGTTAAATACTTGATGTATTGGGAATTGTACTGCAACGAGTTGCGGAGCGGCGTTCAGTTGGACGTGGCGTCGGGGCAAATGGCCGAAATTAACGAGCAGGTCACGGGCTTTTACTTGATCCGCCCCGACGGGACGCGCGCGAGCGTTTACGATTACATCAAGGGCTTGATCGCGCCGGAGGACGACGTGTTTTGGGCCAATGTCAAATCGCCCGCCGACGGCGCGGTGTTTTCGGCGGCGGGCGCGTCGTCGGTTTTCGAGGCCGGCGCGTCCGTGGATACGGCGGCGCGGCTGACGAATTTAAATTCCGGCCGATCCGCTTTCCAAGATAAAATCGTTTTGAAGGCCTCGGCGGACGGCGGCGCGTATGAGGCCGTCCCGTCGGAAGCGTTCGTCACCGTGCAGGAAAACGGGCGGGCGCAAATCCGTTTCGTCAACGCCGCGCCGCTTTCCGGCGGATACCGCTGGTTCAAGGTCGAAAAGAACGGCGCGCAGGGGGACAATCTGACCGTCGATTTTGTCAAGGCCTACAAGGCCGGCGGCGCGCGGCGCGTCAAATTAACCATAGTGGGCAGTGTGGACGGCGGGGCGGCGCAGCCGCTGACGAAATACACGGTCGGCAGCGGCGGGGAAGTCGTTTTGACCCCCGTTATGACCGATGCGGCGTGGGTCGGAACGTTCGGTTACAAGAGTTCCAACCGCTATGTCGCGTCGGTAACGCCCGCCGCGGACGGCAAGAGCGCAGTCGTGCTGGGGCGCACGGGCGGTGCGTGCGTCGTCACCGTAAAGGCAAGCGGCGGGGGCTTGGCCAAAGACGTCGAAGTGCCCGTTGAAATCACGGTCAAAACCGTTTCCGAGGACAATGTGCTGATTTACGACGACTTTTCGGGCTATGAGGACACGGTCGCCTACGGCGATACCGGCGACAACCTGAAAAACGAATTTAAAAGGGAAAGCGACAAGCAGCCCAACTACGGCGCGCAGGCGGTCAAAAGCGGGCGCGAGCAGTTGTACTACCGCGCCGAAAACATCCAATTCTATTACGCCGACGAAACCAAAAAGTCCGACAGGGCTTCGCTGTTGAACGCGATTAAAACGCACACGGGGGCGGAACAATACGACCGGAATTGGGGCTATATGCTGGATTGGGATTTGAACGCGGGCTCCTTGATTTACGAATTGCCCGACGTTTCGGGCGGCTTCGAGGCCGTGATGCTCAACTACGGCGCGGGCGGCGCGCTCGACCGGCTCACCGTCTATACCTCGCCCGACAACGCAGCCTATACCAAACTGACTTCGTATATCACCGCGTCTACCCCCGCCGGCAGCGATTGGTACGTCCTTTCGGTGTCCAATAAACAGATCATACCCGAAGGCACGTCGTATCTGAAATTCGAATTGCGGTATACCGACGGCAATAAGTGGAACCCGCAACTTGTCGGCGTTAAAATTTACGGCGAGGCCGACGTTGACCCGCAATACGTGGACGCCGTGAAACCGACGCTGAACGTCGCCGGGACGTATGAAAAGTCGTACCCGCAAAACACCGTGCTGACGCTGGCGGGCGCAACCTGCGACGACAATTTCTGTACGGCGGAGGAGTTGGGCTATACGCTGCGCGTGTTCGCCTTGATCGACGGGGCGCGCGTCGAACAGGAAATCACCGACAATACCGTCGCTTTAAGCATGATCGGGCAATACGTTATCGAATACAGGGCGGTCGATTTGGCCGGCAACGAGACGGTCAAAGCCTTTACGGTCGAGGCCGTCGAGCAGGGCGCGGAACAAAAGCAAAGCGGCTGCAAAAAGGCGGCCGCGGCGTTGGGCGTGGGGGTTGCGGTTGCGGCGGCTTGCTTGTTGCGGAAACGCCGCTTTTAGGCAGGGTTTGTCAACACGCCCTCCCGTTCGGAGTGTGCAAATAGCGTGGAACATAAACACGGCAATCTTCTATAAAAAAGTGCGTTTCGTGTTTGGTAGAGATTGCCGCGTCGCGCTTCGCGCTCCTCGCAATGACTTGTAGCGAAATTAAAAGACGCGCGAGGCCGCCGCAAGTTATCGCTGCAAGTCTAATGACAACAGGGGCGTTGCGCGCTCTTCGCAACAAGTTAAGAGTATAAAAAAGATATGAATAAAAAAAGATATTTTGGTTTCTTGTTCGCCGCGGCGTTTGCCGCGTTGACCGCGGGCGTGGCGGCGGCCGCGCCGCGGGGGCGTTCCGTTTTGGCGGCCGTTGCGCCGCTCTATACCGAACGACGGGATTCGGGCGGGGCGAACACGCCGCCGGAGGCGATCGACATGACCTATAAAGGCTATAAGGGCTATAAAATCGAAAATACCCTGTACGGGACCGACGCGGACGGCGACGCGGTGACCTATTCGGTCGCGACTCAACCCGCGCAGGGGACCGTGACGGTCAGCGGGGCGAAATTTACCTATACGCCCGCGCAGCCCGATTTTATCGGCTCGACCTCCTTTGCCTATACGGCCGACGGCGGCGGGGCCAAAACCGTCGCGCTGAAAATTTTGGACACCGACAAACCCTACAATCCGCTGGCCGACGAACTTGCGCACCCCTATACCGAAACGCTGACGGTAAGCGGCATTTTCGCGGACGGCATGGTCGTGCAGCAGGGGCGGCCCTTTAAGGTTTGGGGATTGGGCAAAGCGGGCGCGGCGGTGACGGCTCGGTTCGGTTTGACGGCGGGCGGCGCGCAGGAGCGGGCGGACGCGACGGTGGACGAATTCGGCTATTGGGAATTGAGCCTTCCCCAAAAGGCCGCGTCCAAAGAAAAGCACACCCTGCGCGTCGGCGACGGCGCGACGGAATTGGCCTTTAACGACGTGCTGATCGGCGAGGTTTGGATCGCGGCGGGGCAGAGCAACATGGAACTGAACACTCAATTTATTTTGGGCGCGAAAGGCCTGTTGGCGGCCGCAAACAACGACAACCTTCGTTTTTTCCTAACGCCGCAGACCGCTTACGGCGTGTCGGGGGCTTATGATTTCTATCCGAACTTCTTCACGCCCGAGGGCAGCCGATGGGGGCGCGGGAGCGTGGTCGCCGACGTTCGGGAAACCTACGGCGTCGCCTATACGTTCGCCCTGAAAATGTACGCGGCGTTGGACGTGCCTATCGGGATTCTGCACGCCGCTTGCGGCGCGACCGGCATAGAGGCGTGGTCGTCGCGCGCGATGGTCGAGGATCCCGTCCCGCTAGACGATGAACTCGAACGGTACGGCCTGACGGCGAACAATTATGACGACGGCGGCGCGAATACGGTGCGTTCGCACTTGGCCTATTTTTCCAGTTACCGCACGGACGGCGGCGCGGGCAAAACCGCGTGGAACGGGGCGGGCGGGGAAAACTACAACCAGAGCACGGCGATGTTCAACACCAAAGTCGCGCCGATCGCGGCTTTCGGCTATAAAGGCATTTTGTGGATGCAGGGCGAGAACAATTTGGGCGGCGCGTCGCGCGCGTTTTACGCCCGCCTGCTGCGGAACCTGCCCGCCGGTTGGGCGGCGTTCGGCGACGGGGAGGCCAAACCGCTCGTGTTTTCCAATCCGGCGGCGCACAATATCGAATGGATTCCCAACGTCTATTATCCGGTCGAGTGCCTGCCCGAATGGATAGAAATGCAGTCCGACGTTTTCGAGGGGGGCGAGAATCCGGCGGGCGGGGACGCTTTCGTCCAAATCCCGATTTACGACGTCAGCCCGCAGTGGAAAGAGGCGGGCAATACGTTCGCCTATATCAACCCCGTCCACCCCTTGGATAAACGGCCGGTCGGCGAGAGAATGGCGGCGTCGGTTTTAGGGGAATATTACGGGCTGGGAAGCGATTATCTCGCGCCCGTGTACCGCTCGAAAACCGTTTCGGGCAACGTCATGACGCTGGCCTTCGGTTTCGCCGACGCGGGGCTGGGCTTGCGGACGGGAACGCGGGTCAAGGGCTTTACGGTTGCGGGCGCGGACGGGCAACACTATGCCGCCGACGCGGAAATCGAGGGCAATACGGCGCGCCTGTCCAGCCCGTCCGTCGCCGCGCCGGTGTACGCGTCCTATGCCTTTACGACGATGTCGTCGTCCGCCAACGTCGTCAACGCGTCGGGCATCCCCCTCGTGCCGTTCCGCACCGACAGGACGGCCGCGCAGAACTGGCTGCTGCCGCACGAATGGCTGTACTGCGACGCGCTGCAAACGTGGGAAAGCAAGGGTTCCTCGGCGGAGTATGTCAACCTCTATTTGAAGACGGGCGGCAGTTTCACGCTGGCCGCCGACCCCGCCGTGCGGTTCGGGGACGGCGACGGCAGTTTGAAACTCGCTTATACGTCCACGCGCGTTTCCTTCGCGCCCAAACTCGACCTCGCCAACATTGCGCATCAACTGGACATGTTTTCCTCGGTTAGCGTCAGGGTCTACAACCCCGACAACCGCGAAAAAACCGTCGGGATAAAGTTGACAAGCAACACGTTGACCTACGATTTAAAACTTCGCAGCGAGGACAATAAAATCCTGCCGGGCTGGACCGTCGTCGCGTTCGACCTCGACCGCGCGACGCTGGCGGGTTCCCCCGTCAATTTGAATGCGGACGTGTTGGGGAAAACGGCCGAATTGCGGATCGAGTTCAACGACACGCGCGCGGGGACGCTGTATGTCGGCGGCTTTGAATTGGGCGCGCGGGGCGCGGACAAAACGCCGCAGGCTCGGCCCGCCGCGCCCGCGTTTACCGACATCCAAGCCGCGAGCGCGGCCGTCGTTCCCGTGGCCGGCGCGGAATACAGTTTGGACCGGCTGAACTGGCAGGACGGCAATGTCTTTACGGGCCTTACGCCCTCTGCGTACTATACGGTCTATATACGCCTGAAAGAAACCGCGTCGGCGGCCGCATCGCCGTCCGCGTCGGCGGTTATAACGCTTGCGGCCAAGAACACGCCCGCCGCGCCGCCTACGCCTACGGCCGACGTTACGCACGACACGGTTACCGTTCGCGCGGAGGCCGGCGCGGTGTACAGTTTGGACGGCGCGGCGTGGCAGCCCGAAAATACCTTTACCGGCCTTTCGCCCGAAACCGAATACACGGTTTACGTTAAATTGGCGGGCACCGAAACCGAATACGAATCCGCGCCGTCGAGCGCGAAGTTCACCACCGCCGCCGCGCCCAAAGAGCCGGACGGCGGCGAGGAGGGCGGAGGCGCGGCGGGAAAAACCGGCTGCGGGAGCGTCGCCGCGCCGGGCGGCGGGGGGTTTGCGGCGGGCGGTTTGGTGTTGGCGGCGTTCGCGGCCTCGCTTTTCGGGCGTAAAAAGAAGGCGGCGGCTTGTGGATAAGACGTTAAACCCGATCGCGCGGGGGACGGATACGGTATCTTTAAACGGCGATTGGCGTTGCGAGGCCTACCTGCCCGACAGTTTCACGTTCAACATGGAGAGCGGGACGGGGTACCGCGTGGACGCGGTCATTCCGTCGTTTCCGGCCAAGGTGCCCGGCGCGGTGCACGCCGACTTGCGGCGCGCGGGGATCGTCGACGACCCGTATTTTATGGACAACCATTTAAAGTGCGAGTGGGTCGAAAACAAATGCTACGCCTATGAACGGGAATTTGCCGTATCGGAGCGGGACCTTGCGCGCAAGGCTCGCCTGATGTTTTTGGGGCTGAATTTCCGCGCGCGGATTTATCTGAACGGCGCGTTGCTCGGTACGCACGAAAATATCCACACGCCCGCCCGTTTCGACTTGACCGGCCGGTTGAAAGCCGAAAATACCCTCTGTGTCTTGATCGAACGCCAGCCCGAGGACGCGGCGCAATTCGGCTCGACCTCGGAATGCGTTTGGCAGTCGCAGAGGTTCGGCTACGGCTGGGATTTCTGTACGCGCATGATCGGCGCGGGCATCTACAAGGACGTTTATTTGCAATTTTACGATACGGCGCTGATCGGCAGCGTGAAAATTTCGACCGATTTCGACGGCGTTTTCGGAACCGCCGCCGTCCGGTTCTCGGCGGCCGCGGAATGCGAATGGACGCTGACGCTTTCCCACGGCGGGAAAATCTTGGCGGCAAAAACCTTCGCCGCCCGCCGCGCCGGTTCCTATACGTTCAAACTCCGCGATCCGGAGGTTTGGTGGCCGAACGGGTACGGCGGGCAGGCGTTGTACGGCCTTTCGGTCGAAACGTCCGTTTCGGGCGTTTTACAGGACAAAAAGGGCTTTAAAATCGGCTTTCGCCGGTTGGAGTACGTCCGGTGCGAAAACAGCCGCCCCGATTCCCTGCCCTATACGGTCGTCGTCAACGGCGTGAAAATTTGGCTGTGCGGCGTGAATTTCCTGCCGCTCGACCATCTGCTGGGCGAACTCACGCGGGAACGCTACGACCGCTTTTTCGATCTTTTGTCCGCGATGAACTGCAACCTCGCGCGCCTGTGGGGAGGCGGCTTTTTCGAGAACGGGTATTTTTACGACGAGTGCGACCGGCGCGGCATTTTGGTCTGGCAGGATTTTCCCCAAAGCAACGGCGGACTCGACGGCAGCCCCGGTTTAAAGCCCGCGTTCCTGCGCGAGTTTTTACAGTCGGCCGAATACATCGTCCGGGAATTGCGCAACCGCGTTTCGACCGCCGTGTATTGCGGCGGCAACGAACTGCGGGTCAAGGGCAGCCGCCCGCGCGCCGCCGTCGGTTTCGACGACCCCAATATCCGGCGGGTTATGCGGGTCGTCCGGCGTTTCGACCCCGGGCGCGTTTTTCACCCGACGACGCCGTCCGGCCCGCGCTTCGATTACGACGCGGGGGAGGACGCCGTCCGGAACGCTTTGAACCAAAACGTACACGGCCCGTGGCAATATCTGGGCCCGGTCGGGCATTACGCGCACTATAACGCCGCCCGGTTCCACTATCAAGGCGAATTCGGCGCGAGCGGCGCAAGCGGCGCGGGTTCCGTTCTGAAATTTTTCACCGCGGAAACGGCCGCGAAGTTCGCCGCTCCCGACCGGCATTGGCGGTTCCGCAATATCGCCTTCTGGGACAACTACCCGTTGATCCGGCAGGTTTTCGGGGAAGTCCGTACGCTTGAAGAGTATGCCGCCGCGTCCCAACTGTTGCAGGCCGAGGCGTTGCGCTACGCGGTCGAGCGCAACCGCTGCCGCGCGTTCGAGTGCGCCGGCTGCAACGTTTGGACGCTGAACGAACCCTTTCCCAATCCGAATTGCGGCAATATCGTCGATTATTACGGCCTGCCCAAAACGGCCTATTTTTTCACGGCGAACGCATTCGCGCCGGAAAGTTTGTCGTTGAAGTATTCCAAACTTTGGTACGGGCGCGGCGAAGCGTTGGATTTCGAGGTCTGGTTTCAGAATTTGGCGCGCGACGCCGACACGCGCGGTAAAATCGAGATCTTCACGCGCGCCGGCGCGGTTTCCGAGGCGGAGTTTGCTTGCCGCGCGCCGAGGGGAAAGGCCGTCGTCGCCCATGCCGAAAACGCCGTTGCGGACGAACGATTCGGCGGGCTGTTTTTCGTGCGCCTCACGCTGGCGGGCGGCTTTGAAAATCTGTACGCCTTTGGGACGGGCGCGGCCGCGCCCTATGCCGAAATGCTGACTTATCGCGCGAAGGTCGAAGTGCGGCGGCAAGGCGGCGCGTTGGCCTTTACGAACGGTGGCCCCGATCCCGCGCTTTATCTGAACGTGGCGGACAGGGACAAGCACGTTTCCCTGTTCGACCGCAACTTTTTCAGTTTAAGGCCGGGCGAGAGCCGGACGATCCATATCGTTTCGGGCGGCGGCGACTGTATTTGCCGCGATTTTTTGGGAGGGCGTTTGCATATTTCCGGGGTTTAGCCATAATAAAGGCGCGGGCAGGGCGCCGGGCGGGCGGCTCATGTCTTGTACGGGTTTTTCAAACGGCGTTCGCAAAGAAATTCGTCCGACGTTTCGATCTCGAACTCCCAACGGAAGACGGGCGAGGGCGAGGCGAATTTGATTTCGCCGCGCATGTCGGACAGCAGGGAATAGTCGCGGCAGGTCAACAAACACGGCCGACCGTTTTGCAGCGCGGCGGCGCGGGCGGCCAGAATCAAGCGGCCGGAAACGGGGGAATCGGCGGCGGCGGCGAAGATTTTCGCCTCTGCCGAGGCGAGGGCGCGCGCGCATACGGGACAGAACAGATCGCGGTTCACGATAACGCCGATTTTGCCGCAAGCGAAGCCGTACAATCGGAAATCGCCGCCGGCGGCGAGGCCGGGGTCGCCGGGATAGACGGCGTCGCACACGTCTGTCAGGCGGCCTTTTTCGCAGAGCGCGACGGATTTGCGGCGCGCGCCGTACAGGTCGGTATCCGCGCCCGCGGCCACGGCGCAGTTTAAATCGCGGCTCAAAGACGCCAAATCGGACAGTTGCCCGCCGCCGCCCATTTCCCTGTGGAAATCGACGCCGCCGAGAACGCCGAAGCCCAGCGCGAGCAGGTCGGTTTTTTCCAAGGCTTCCAAATATTTTAAAACAAATTCCTCGAACGAAAGGGAATGGACGGCGGTCACAATCATATTCCATTGTACGT